>CAZPBV010000306.1:0-4248 GCA_964584675.1 uncultured Bdellovibrionales bacterium | reverse complement strand
AGCCGGTGAATTTTGTCTAGGTTTTTTTTCTAGATTAGACTGACTGGCTCGTAACAAAATTATTCAGCTTTGAGGTTCCTATGTCGTCCCGTTCATCAAATTCAAAATCACCGAAAATCCGTAAGTCTCAAGTAGTGGACAATCTTGGCTTGTTTACTTCTGACATTACGCCCAAGCAAGATTCCAGCTCCGACCAGGGCGAGGAAAGCGCTGCCGCTGGCGAAGATTCGAGCTCGGTTGAAAAATCATCGCCATGCTTAAAATCATTTGATTTTAGGCCGGGGGATACCGTTCGAGTGCACGCCCGTATTGTTGAAGGGAACAAAGAGCGTATCCAAGTTTTTGAGGGTGTGGTTATTAAGCGCCACAAGCGTAATCAGCGGTCGGCAACATTCACTGTTAGAAAGATTTCTTATAGCGTAGGGGTAGAGAGAACTTTCCTGCTGCATAGCCCCCGCATTGAAAAGATTGAGATTGTGAGTCGAGGGATTGTGAGACGGGCTCGGCTGTTTTATCTCAGAGACACTGTTGGCAAATCCGGAAGAATTAAGACAGATCGTTCCGCGTCTACCGACCTGGACGCCACCGATATAAATGAAAACCCCGGAAACGGCAAAGAATCGGGACCGAGTAATGGGTCATCGAACAAGGCAACACGAAAAGCCTCGTCCGGCGAGGCACAGCCGGTTGCTGCCTAGTCCGGATTCTCGCCACTGAGTGAGAAGCGCGTTAGGCACTTTTTCCTGCTACGAGGCTCAATACGCATTAAATTGCAGCGTCAGGATTTTAGGGCGTACCGGGCGATGGGCTCGCCTGGCTCGGGGGCACATAGTTTGGTTTCTTCTTCCCTGTCTCTGATTTCATAGTCTCTGATTTCGTATTCTCACTCTTATTGTTGCTAGTATCCAAGGCTTCTTTCGATCGAACGGTCTCCTTGCCCTGAACCCCTATCATTTTACAGTCCCCAGAAAATTGCCCGCCTTCCTGAATAACAAGTGCCGGAGCAACGATATTCCCCTCAAAGCTGCCACCTGCCCAAATTTCTACCTTTTCCGATACTTTAGCGTTGCCACGCAGAGCCCCCAGCACCACGAGAGTTGCCACCTCTACCTGAGCATCGACCTGTCCGGTTGGGCCAACAATAAGAGCTCGAGAGGAATACACTTCCCCGCTGAGCTTGCCATCAATTCGTACGGGAGTATCAAAGCTTAACTTGCCTTGAATAACCGTTCCCGTGCTTAGAGCAGAGCGAGTCTTCCCGTATCTCTCATTAAGGATATCCTCAGGATTCGAAGGCAGGGGGTCCAAGCTGGACGCCTGCTTCTCCGGTGAACCTTCCGCGGTCCTACCATCCATCTTCCCCTTTTCTAACAACTCCGCCTCTGGGGTTTTACCCAAAACTAAAGGGGTCTCCCCCTGAGTTTCGAGCTGTTCATCATCCAATTTTTTCTTCCAAAAGCTCACGTATTTACCCCGCCCGTCAAATACTCCAGCATTTTCTCTTCTTCTGATGCTCAAAAAAGCTGCAGAGAAGCAATAACCTGCCGATGCAATACATACACTTAATGATACCCTTGTCGTACCAAAATTGCCATGTCAAACCGCCTTTTCAGCAAACACCGCACGAGCCGGAATAAGGCAATAAAGTTTGAACCTTGTGGCATTGAAGCAGAGAACTTAAGGTGGTCAAAGCATCATAACCATTGCGATAGATGCTCTCCTTATCAGGATCGGCTTTTAGGTCTGATGAATACAGCTAAAGATGCGAACAGAATATAAGCTTACCTCAGTAATTTTAGCTACTTGTACTGTGGCCTTGATACTTCTAGTTACCGGTCAAGGGCCTAGTCCTGGCGCATCCGTTTATGCCGCAGGCGACCCAATAGTTGCGCAGGACGATGGCCGGGCTCAGCCAGCGCTGAGCGGCCGGGAGCTATCAAACTTGATTTCCCCGGCTCCAATGCACACTGAAACCGATCTCGACACAGTCAACCTTGGGGACAGCCTTCGTCCAAAGGGAGTCGCTCACCTGGGAACCTCGACCAAATCAAAAATCCAGGGTGGAGCGGTATTTCCCGCTCCGCGTTTGGAGCGAGTCAGTCTGAGGTTTCACCAGGATGGCGGGGTTCAGCTTCCTACCTTGCCGCGCTTTGGGAGCACCTTTCAAAATAAAGTTGCCGGAATCACCAATAGCAATGACTACGTTTTCTACACAGTTCAGCCTCAACTACAGGCCTTCACCGAAACGATGGTCCGGAGCAGCAATGCGCCACATGTGGCCGCGGTTGTTATGGACCCCAAGACGGGCCGAATCCTCGCGGTCGCTGATAAGTCCAGCTCCATTCCGGAACTTTCCCTGCATGCCGGATTTCCCGCCGCCTCCCTATTTAAGTTAGTAACCACATCGGCAGCACTTGAAGAGGGGTTTATTGAACCCGATTCCCTAATTAAGTTTCGCGGCGGCACATATACGTTAGATAAGTGGAACTACAAGCCGGATCCTCGTCGCGATAAGTATGCTATGACCGTTATGGAAGCTCTCGGCAAGTCGTGTAATCCTGTCTTTGCCAGAATAGCTTTGCGGTGGCTGAGTCCAAGAACACTCCGCGACTATGCTCAAATTTTTGGATTCAACGAAGATCTTCAGTCCGATCTTGATCTCCCTCGCAGCACAGCTCAAATTCCGGACGAGGACTATCAGTTAGGACGAACGGCTGCAGGATTCGGAGAAGTCAATATTTCCCCAATACACGCTGCCACGCTCATGTCGGGAATTGCAAACGGGGGACTGCTTCCTCGGCCTAACATTATCGACCGGGTCATCTCCCCTTCAGGGGCTGTCAAATACAATGGACAGCCTGAGTATCTCAAGCGAATTTTACGGCCGAATACCGCAAAGACTTTGCTCCACATGATGGAAGCGACAACCACTATTGGAACATCCCGAAAGGAATTTATGTCACGTAACAAGCCCGTTCTGCCGGGGATTGATGTGGCTGCAAAGACTGGAACGCTCAAAGGAACCAATCCACCCGGACTTAACAATTGGTTTATCGCAGCCGCCCCCATCGAGAACCCGCAGGTAGCGGTCTCAGTAATAGTGGTTAACCCAGGCGGCACCTCAAGTCGCGCTTCCCATGTCGGAAAACGCCTTATCGAGAAGTACTTTGAATTGCATGGGGCGCTGTAAATAACTCCCCATTCAAGCTAAGCTAAGCAGCATGACAAGCCCACTCCCGGTAAAATTGTTTAACACCCTATCGCGGACCATTGAAAACCTAACCCCCATGAATCCGGGGAAAGTTGGCATTTATTGCTGCGGACCTACTGTCTATGATTACCAACATATTGGAAATTTTAAGACGTTTCTATTTGAAGATGTCCTTGTTCGCACCCTTCGTCTGGCGGGATACCAGGTCCGCCACGTTATGAACATTACAGACGTTGGACACCTTGTGGGAGACGAGGATAGCGGTGAAGACAAGATGCTGATTGCCGCACGGCGCGAGAAAAAGAAATCTTTCGAAATTGCAGAGTTTTACACCAATAAATTTTTTGAAGACTGGGACAAGCTTCACCTAACTCGCCCGACGGTCGTATGCAAAGCCACCGATCACATCGCCGACATGGTGAGGCTCATTGAGCGCATTGAAAAAAATGGTTACGCCTACGTGAGCGGCGGTAATGTATATTTTGATTCATCTAAGTGCTCGGACTATGGAAAACTCGCTCGTTTAAAGCTGGAAGGGCAGAAGGCGGGTGCCCGCATTGATATCGACCCTAATAAGCGGAGTCCATTTGATTTTGTTTTATGGTTTACCAAGTCGAAATTTGAAAACCAGGAACTACAATGGGAATCTCCATGGGGGCCTGGTTACCCGGGTTGGCATATTGAGTGTAGCGCTATGTCCATGTGCCATCTTGGAGAACAATTTGACGTCCATTGTGGCGGCATTGACCATATCCCTGTTCACCACACTGCCGAGATCGCCCAGTCCGAGGCTGCTATCGGACAATCTTGGGTCCCCATGTGGCTTCATTCCGAATTCATGCTGATCAACGCCGAGAAAATGGCCAAGAGTAAGGGAAAAACAATTCTTATCGATGACTTTGTCGAGAAAGGTATCGATCCGCTCGTCTTTCGCTATTTATGCCTTACTTCCCACTACCGTTCGCAACTTAATTTCACTTGGGAAGTAGTTGAAAATACAAAATTTCTCGCCTCCTCTCTCGTCACCGTAACCCATA
>CAZPBV010000305.1:577-4274 GCA_964584675.1 uncultured Bdellovibrionales bacterium | reverse complement strand
GAATTAGCGTATAATATCGGGCGACGGTAGGAATCATGCCGGCAGAAACCCCGCGCACCAAGGCGCTCATATCAACCTTGCGATTGATTCTGCGAGTGGCTCGGTCAAGGCCAGTACCGTCAACAAATAAACCAAGCACCCGCTTTTCGGTGCGCTTGACGATACCCTTCTTTACAGGTTGAAACTTGGGAGAGGACACGTTAAACCAACATTTATAAAACGATAACTCACATAGTACTGCCAAAAGAATTTGTCAAAACTAAGCGAAACAGACCAAGTAACCCCAGCCTCGAGCGAAAAACAGATCTAAAAAAGCGTCGGAGAAGAAGGAACCCTACTATCGAATCTCAACGATAGAACCGGGCTCTAACGAGTAGAAAAGCTTGGCCATTTCCGATTCATTCAGCCTTACGCCCCCAATTTCTTCGGTCCAAACAGGTCCGCAATGGAGCGGTAAGTCTTTCGTAACAAATAAAGACAGCTCGCCAAGCGCGCCGCGGCGGAAACGGACCTTATCTCCTGGTCTTGGGGGCGTTTCGCCGCGGGACAAAAAGTAGGAATCCGGCGCATACCAGAGGGCGCTCTTTTGCTTATGGGCCAGCTCGAAGCGACCCGGGGCGAGAGAAGTTGCGCCCTCGCCCGAAATTGTCTCAACTATTTCATCGCCCTTCATTAACGAGAGCGTCTGAGCCGCTCGATCAATAAGCAACCAAGACGACGCGCCTAATGATGAAACATCGCTCATAGCATCCCTGCTTGAATCTTGCCTATCTCGCGGCATGAATCCTAATAGAGCGCTCGAAAGGTTGGTGGCAGCAGGCACCGGCCTTGCAAGCGTAATGGAGCCGACTGCTACATATGACCCCCCGGATTCCGGATGAGACGAGCAGCCAAGAACTATTCCCACGACACAGCACACGAGGCTACGAGCAATTTTCATAACGACCTCCACACACAATTTAACGACTACCAATTTGGTCATTGAGAAAACACAACGAATCGTGGGAGCCTAACCCCCTTCACATTCACCATGCCTCCCTGAGCTTAGGGCTCGGGGGCTGCTTTCACAACCCCGAAAGTGGAGGAATATCCAATTTTTTCTAGGAAATTCAGATTGTTGTTTGATTCATCGAGGCCCTGGTTTGCATATGGGCCTGAAATTCAATACCTTGGGCTTATATTCTCGAGTTGTTAGATATGAGCGTCATTCGAACAATTTACTTAGTGCTTGCAGCGACGGTGCTCGGCGGGTGTTCTTTGCTCGACTTTTCTCCTTATGAAGAGCGACCTTACTACCAAGAATTATCGTCGAGAGGGGGAGGCATTCACGGAAGGAGCGCAGTTCCTGGCGTCTCTGAGTCTCAAGAAGCGTTCTCGCTACCGGCCCTCGTGGTGGAGGACAATGCGGAAGTACGCAGGGAGATATTAGAATACAGTAAGGGCAATGGACGATGTATTCGAGCTGCCCTTGATGCGCGTGAGGAGTTTTACCCAACCTTGAAACAAATCTTTGAGGACCAGGGAATCCCTATCGATCTTATTAACCTCGCGCTCATCGAAAGCGGGTTTAGGACAAACGCGAGGAGCCCGGCGGGTGCGGTAGGGATGTGGCAGTTTACCAGGGCCACGGCCAGGAACTATGGGTTGCGCGTTGATAGCAAAGTTGACCAGCGTACTGACGTGATTCGCTCAACCTATGCGGCAGCTCGGCATCTGCGAGATCTGTATCGTCAGCATGGGGATTGGGCTTTTGTATTGGCTGCCTATAATGCCGGCTCAGGCGCGGTCGGGCAGGCTCGACGGCGCTTTGGGGAGGATGATTTTTGGGCCATATCGCGTCATGGGGGGCTCAGTTCACAGACAAGAAGATTCGTTCCCAAGTTTATGGCAGCAAGTATTTTAGTTCAGACTATGGAGCGTTACGGTTCCGATAATCTGAGAGACAATGCCTTTGCATTACTATCGGCCAATGGCTCCGAGTCCTCTCTAGGATAAGAGATATGGCGCTTTTGAGGATTGGCCAAGGTATAGATATTCATGCCTTTGACGGCGCGAGAAAATTAATTCTTGGGGGGGTTGAAATCCCATCTGACGTGGGTTTGGCGGGACATTCAGATGCCGACGTAGTGCTTCATGCAGTCACTGATGCAATCTTGGGGGCGTTAGGTGAAGGTGATATTGGAACTCGCTTTCCTGATACTGAGGAGCGCTGGAGGGGGGCAAGTAGCTCCCTATTTGTAAAAGATGTGTGGAGAGAGGCCACGCAAAGAGGCTATATACTTCAAAATTTGGACATCAACATTTTGGCGCAGAAGCCAAAGATATCCCCCTATGTTTCGGAAATGAAGGGGCATCTGTCAGCCCTCTTGGAGGCGAGTCCCTCTCAGATAGCGATCAAGGCTACCACCACTGAGAGGCTTGGTTTTGTTGGCAGGGAGGAGGGTATTCTTGCAACGGCGGTGGTTCTGCTGTCGGGAAGGGCATGAATGCCGAAGCGGCCTAGTATCGGGGTTTACCGCCACGGCGTGAGAAGTAAGGGCCGATTTGTTTAACGCCACGGAGCAGCTAAAATACTGGTCACCATCCTGATATTTCCGGATGTGTTATAAGTATCTCGCCGCTGTTGGTATAGGGTGACCCAAGAGCAAGAATTTTATGTTGTTTATTGGTCCTCGAGTTCTCAGGTCAACTGGAGAAGAGATTCCGGGCGGCGAGATCGCACCACCATGCCAGGAGTTGGGATTCATTCTCAAGCGGTGGCCAGTTGGTCGGGGTGAGAATCCCATTGGTCAAGTGCGAGTAGTTATAGGCAGCAAGGGAGAACCGGCATTTCAGGAACGCATTTTAGGGGGACTTTCGGAGTATGCAATCAACGGTCGCCCCGACGGACTGCGCATAGGAGAATTTGCTACAGTCCTGGAGTCTCTTCTTCATAAAATTGAACTGGGTGCGA
This sequence comes from uncultured Bdellovibrionales bacterium, assembly GCA_964584675.1. Lineage (GTDB taxonomy): Bacteria > Bdellovibrionota_C > UBA2361 > UBA2361 > JBGSMV01 > CAZPBV01. The sequence continues at coordinate 1,321 of CAZPBV010000305.1, read as the reverse complement.
AAGTTTTTGACGACGACCTGTCTCGTCTTCGCGATGAGACTGCCCTCGTTTGGGGTCGGTTGCAAACCTTTTGTGCCTATGAGGATTTTCGTGGAATGACGAGAGACGGTGCCATGCTGCTAGAGTCTTGGAAGATTCTTGCGAGGTATTCGGAAGGTGGTTATGCCGATGTTGTTACAGACGAGGACTACTTTTGGACTATGAAGACCTTTGCAGAAGGTGGCGTCCAGATAGCCCTTTCGCGCGGAGATAAAGAAGGCGCATTAGGGCATCTTGCGTTGACGAGACGATGCTCGAATGATTGGATTAATGCGCTGCCCGATGACGAGTGGCAGCCTCTTGTTGGCGAGCTAGACGAAATTTTAGACAGTGTTGGGAAGACTCTGGAAGGTGCGCAGGCTGATGGCGGCCATCCCTCGCCAGATATCCCAAACCATCGATCGCTCATAGATGTCGAACCATATCGTGAGGCTGCCAAGAATATGGGGCCGAGTGCCAGCCTGTCGCCTATCTTGGCCCAGTGGTCAGTGGAACCGGGCGGCATTTTTGCTCGTCAGTTAAAGGGCGGGGAGGGTCGGGTTCTATTGCAGTTAAAGCAAGACTGTTGTCTGCTCGAGTTTCCGCTTTACGGCTACCCCGGAGACCTTCCTCCCGTTGATGCTCCTTCATTTTTTGACTTCTATACGACCCAGGCGGTTGGGCACGAGTTTTGCCTTCTTGAAGAAGATGTCTCCAAGCTGGAGC
>CAZPBV010000305.1:0-567 GCA_964584675.1 uncultured Bdellovibrionales bacterium | reverse complement strand
AACTTCTGTTTTGCCGCCGCCTGGCTTGCTTCATGCTCGAATTATATCCAGAGATGGTTCGCGATGCTGAGCGTCATCTCGATATAATCAAACTGGTAGAGAAGTTCGCTGACGAGACAACACGGGATTGTCTTGTGAGTCAGTACCCGTATAGTCTTATGATGTTGGCGCGCGCGCGGGCGCTACAGGCTCTGGGCGAGGGTGATTATGCCGCAGCGCTGGAGCGGGCCCACCAAGGGGTAGCGGACTTAGATGAATTCTATGGTCGGTACAGAATTGATTTTGGAGCGACAGACCCTGTGGAAAAGGCCGTGCTTTTGGAGCTTCGTGAGGAGATTTTTAAGGCAATGCCAGAAGATAGCCCTCTGAGACTGGAGAGAGAATTGGAAATTGCACTAGCTGCTGAAGATTATAAACGCGCCGCAGAACTTCGCGATCGGATGTCACCCGGGGGAAAATAAGATAGCTACCCGTCTTGGTTAGAGACTCAATTTTCGCTATTCTTTCGTAATCCTAGGGAACTGCGTCAAAACCATTTGACGCAGTTCCCGTGCACGCCCGGATGGC
>CAZPBV010000304.1:0-4277 GCA_964584675.1 uncultured Bdellovibrionales bacterium | reverse complement strand
GTAAGCACTAACACTACGGGCTCGAGCTTCAGAAATCCTCTTGTTGTATTCCGGATCGCCCGAATCATCCGCATGGCCAACAACGTTTATACGATAAGCAGCGGGGTTCTTTTTCAAGCTATCGGCGATAACTTCCAAATTGGCCACTGCACCGGCACGCAAGCTCGTTGCGTCATCGTCGAAATATACTTGGTACATGCCGCCGATGCTGCCAGACTCGATAGCTTGGTCAAGGTTATCTTGTAAGCGCGCAAGCTCCCTGCGGTTTGCTAAGTTTTGAACCTTTAAAGAGGCCAGCTGCCGATCGAGGGCAAGATGCGAACCCTCAACCAAATCGTCGCTCATACCGGCTAAAGCGCCGTTGACTGCGCCAAACCCTGCTCCAAGCGCGGCCCCTTGGCCGGAAGTAGCCACTTGATTACCGACGACAGCGCCGGCACCGGCCCCCCAACCGGCCCCAAGGACCATGCCGGCAGCAGTTTTGTCCGGGCCTGGTTGAGGGTTACTGCATCCGCCAATTACCGAAATGAGGCCGCAAAGGAAGAGCATTCTTGCAGGTAAGGAAATATTCGTCATACATGCACTCGCAAAAGAAATTCTAAACGCGCCGGGCACTCTTGTATCCCCGCGCACCGTATAAGGAAAACATCAAGATACACACGCTTAGACACCACCAGGGGCGGTCGCCTATCCACTGTGTATACAAAGTTTTATAGCTCATCAGGTGGACAGTCGCTAGAAGTGTTCCCTCGCTAAACGGCTCAAGATGAGACACCGTTTCCCCAAGTGGGTTAATGATAGCCGTGAGCCCAGAGTTGGTGGAGCGCAACAGATAGCGTCTATTCTCGATAGCTCGAAACGAGGCAATAAGGTTGTGATGAGTTGCGGCCGGACCGGTGCCGAACCAGGCATCATTGGTGAGGTTAACCAGTAACTCGGCCCCATTTCGAGTAGCATCCCTCGCAAGGTGGGGAATGATGTCTTCGTAGCATATCAGGGCTGATACACGGGCGGGTGGTTCACCCTGTCTTGACTCAGGGACGGGGAATGAAAAGACCTCAATTTTTTTCCCAGGAGTAAAATTTGCCACATTGCGGTTGAGAGTGCTCAGCCAGGGCAGAAATTCAGAGAGGGGGGTATACTCGCCAAAGGGCATCAGAATTTGTTTGTGCGATGGTGTCGGAATGTTCCCATCATCGTAGATGGCGAGGGCGCTATTAAAAAACTCTGACTGCGACTGAAAGGTGAGGGCGCCAGTTAACAAATTGCGCGGTGGATCGAATCGAGGTAGCCGAGGATCATTTTCAATGGACAACGTGTTGACCGCAACCCAATTTTGAATGACGGTTTCCGGCCAAATCACAAGACGTTCCGGGTCAGCGATTGAACGCGTCAATTCCACATATCGAGCTTCGTTTGCGCTAAAGTACTCGACATTACCCTTTTCTTCCAAAGTAATATTGGCCTGCACCAGGGCGACTTTTAGCGCGCGTCCAGGAGGCTCAGAGAACTGTTCAACTCGACGCACCCCGAATATGATGCAGCCGGCAAAAATGGCAATAGGGACAAGAAGTCCGGGGGTCCGAGTTTCCTTGCGCCAGCATCGGAGTATAGTTTCACTGACCCAAACGAGCATGAAGGAAACCAGAAGCGAGCCGCCTAACTCCGCTATTTGGGCGAAAGGGGCAAATCCAAGCTGTGTATGAGCAAGCTGCCAGGGGAAGATGCGAACGGCAAGCAGCTCGGCTGATATCCAAGCGAGAGCAGTACGAGCTGCTATGCCATCTACGATAAGCGGAAGAAAACGAAACATGAAGAGAAATAGCGGGTACTGTAGTGCGCTGATCGCGAGAAATAGACCGAATAAGAGGCATGTGGGAATAGTTCCAAAACCACCAAACCGGGAAATAGTAGAAAATAGCCAGTAAAATCCAAGAAGGTTGAGGAAAATGCCGCACGAGTACACGATTCCATAAGGCGGCGCCGAATCTTTCTTCTCGGCGCCCCAAACAGCCAGGCACAAGAGCAAAGCAGCAACCCAGCCGAGCAAAGCGCCAAGTGTTTGGCCCGGAAAGCGCCATGCTGCGAAAATGAAGATCGCACTGGCAAGGGCCAGTACTGTTCGCGAGCTCTTAGTAGCGCAAGGGTTCATCCAAAGGGATTTTGAATATATGACTCGCCCGCCAAGAAAGTCTCAATCCATAACAGGCGGTTATATTTTGCGGTGCGTTCACTGCGGCAAACTGAGCCAGTCTTAATTTGACCAGACCCCGTAGCTACAGCCAGGTCCGCAACGGTTGTGTCCTCAGTTTCGCCGGAACGGTGCGAGATAATGTAACGGTATCCACTCTCGCGAGCCATATTGATGGTCTCCAGAGTTTCTGTAACGCTTCCAATTTGATTGAGTTTAATGAGGATGGCGTTGGCGGCGCCCTTCTCAAAGCCGGTCGCCAGCAATTCAGGATTGGTGCAGAACAAATCATCGCCTACCAATTGAACGCGAGAACCGAGAGTCTTGGTAAGGGCTTGCCATCCATCCCAGTCATTTTCGTCGAGCCCGTCCTCAATGCTGACGAGCGGAAAACGGCCCAGCCAACCCTCATAGAGAGCAATCATCTCCTGACTTGAAAGGCTGTCACCACTGCTTTTCTTAAATACGTAGCATTTCTTTGCCTTGTCAAAAAACTCGCTCGCGGCCACATCCAAAGCTATTGAAACATCTTCTCCAGGGGTGTAGCCCGCATCGGTAATAGCATTCGCCAGCGCATTGAGCGCTTCTTCAGCTTGTGAAAAGTTTGGCGCAAAACCGCCTTCATCTCCTACCGCCGTGCTATGGCCTTGTTTTGAGAGGTTCTTCTTAAGGGTATGAAAAACCTCAGATGCCACGCGAATGTTTTCAAAAAAGGTGCCCGACGTATGCGGCACGAGCATGAATTCTTGAAAATCCAATGAATTTGGCGCATGAGCACCGCCGTTAATAACGTTCACGAGTGGCAGTGGCAGTTTTCGCGCGTTGGCACCTCCAAGGTAGCGAAAGAGGGGAATACGAAGAAAATTGGCGCCGGCATGCGCGGCAGCCAAACTCACCCCCAGAATCGCGTTAGCTCCCAGGTGAGACTTATTATCTGAATCGTCAAGATCGATGAGACGGCGATCAAGAGATGAAAGATCGAGCACATTGAAACCCTTAAGCGCTGGCGCAATGATGTCATGAATATTCTGAACCGCCTTCAGTACTCCTTTGCCTTTATAGCGCTGATCATCCCCGTCACGCAGCTCATGGGCTTCATGTTCTCCGGTTGAAGCTCCCGATGGGACCATAGCGCTTCCAGAAGTCCCGTCGTCAAGGGTGACGGTTGCGGCAACAGTTGGGAAACCCCGTGAATCGAGGCACTCATAGGCTCGAATAGAGGTGATGCGGCTGGCGCTCGAGGAGCAAGATGAGGACATAGGAAATCTCCTTGTTGTTTATTCAGCTTCTATGAGGACCTTTGTATACTCGCCGCCTATCAAAATACCGGTATTCTGATGGGCGGCGAGTATAAGACCACTGGCCCCGAATATCAAGACAGGCTATGGTGATCCGGTGAAACGCCCAATGCTCATCGTTCTACTTCTATGCGGGGCGGCCTTCGTTTTAGTTTCTCTCTTTGGCGATGATAGCTATTCGAAACTTCAGACTCTAAGGCGCAGCCTTGAAGCGCAAAAGTCTCTTAATGCCGAATTGCATGGGCGCGTGCGGGGGCTTGATTCTGAAGTGCGATCTATTCAAGTTAGCGATCGCGAACTGGAGAAGCATGCCCGTAATGAGCTTGGATTAGCGCGGCCAAATGAACTAATATTTATTTTTGATGATAGTTCCTCTTCTCATGGTGCTGAAGCCAATGGAGTTTCGAAGCAGAAGTCCCTACCGCAACAACGCTAGGAAAGCCCGAAAGGGCGGCGTGTCGTCAGCGGAAGAAGTGCTCAAGAGCGTTCTCAAATCTTCTGGTTTGGATAGAGAGATCGCTCGCTACCGATTTGTGCTTCATTGGGAGGAAATTGTTGGTAGCAATATTGCGAAGAAGTCCAAGCCGGAGTGTTTGCGTAATAATGCCCTTGTGGTTAGGGTCGCGGACTCAAGTTGGGCCCAGGAGCTTAGCTTCCAGAAGGAGGTTATTCTTAGTCGTCTGAAGCGCTTTCTTAATGATAATGATATTGTTGACGACATGCAGTTTTATGTAGGGGGCTAACCCGGACTTCTCACCAGCCGAAGTCCGGGCTATGTGTTATTGCTC
>CAZPBV010000303.1:0-4295 GCA_964584675.1 uncultured Bdellovibrionales bacterium | reverse complement strand
GCTTTGTGTCTCGAATGCTGACATAGGTTGAGCCTCCGCCGCGCATATGAAGGCGAAGAACATGTGGATTAAAAGGATCGTAAATCCAGGAAAGAGAGTTATTGGGAACAATTTCACTCGAAGCTACCAGAGACAAAGGAACTTCTCGACGAAATAGCCCAATGCCGTACAAGATATAGAGGCTATCATCGCAAATTGTTACTCGATATGAAAAAAAAAGGATGAAAATCAAAAAAATTGCCAATGAGCCACCAATGGTAGCCGCAAACGGCAATGCTTGACGGAAAGTAAAAAGAAGAACCACTGCCTGAAGGACCACGCACATCAGCAGAAGAATGGCGCTCACTCGAGACTCTCTATAGAGAACCTTCATATACTTCCATGCCCGTCAACAAACTACTTGTCCATCATCAATTAACTATGAAATCACTTCCAGCGTACCACTATCCATTGGATTGCTGCTACCGGCGACCTTGGATTGCGCCGATGGGCATAACTCAATATTCGATACTTCACCAACCAAAACAGTCGAGCAAGAAGCAATAGTTCCGCACATGTGCTCAATAGACGTATGAAGAAGAGGATGAACCCATTCTGGAGCAATATCCCGTAAGGGAGCCAAGACAAATTCGCGCCTATGCAGTTCCGGATGCGGAATTGTCAACTGTGGCAAAGAAAGAACCAAATTGTCTATGGCCAGAATATCAATATCGATGGTGCGTGGCTGCCACCTATTTTGCCCGCCGTTTCTTACCCGTCCCATTAATTGCTCAATCTCTAAAGCCCGGACGAGAACATCTTCTGGCTCCAAATGAGACGCCACGCGCACCGCAGCGTTAATGAAAGGTGGTTGCGGCGTACTCCCCGGTTGAATCAGCGCTTTCGATTCATACAATCTGGATACCGCCTCTACTTCACCAATCCTGGTGTGAATCTGGCGGACAGCTTCCATTATCTGCGCTGTCCTATTTCCAATATTGGCGCCCAGACCAAGCAAAACTTTACTATTCACAAGCAACTTTTTCTTCAAAATATCGAACAGAAATCAGGAAGCTTTGTACCACAGGATATTGAAAATGCCCGCACACTCCCCGGAAGGGATATGGCAGCAAAAACGGCCAAAATCGATCAGATTTTGACCAGCCACTCCGGGAACTTTCATGAGCGGCCAATTTACCTAAGGAGATAGTAAAATGACTCACATTCCACCTCAACTAGCCAGAATATACCAATTTCCTCGCCCTCTTAGCCTGGACCGGCCATCGTCAGCAAGCCGGTCTCCGGGCACATGCGGTGTGCGTCCGTCCAACCCGTCGGCAACGTCATCAATTCCTCAATTCAGAGATTCTCTTGCATTAGCCAAGAGCGTTTCCTCCCAAAGCGTTGTCCACTCATCCCAACTCAATGCCCACCAAACCATTAGCGAACGGGAAATGTTCACTGCGCTTGCCCACTATCGTCTGGCAACTAGAAATCCGGCCGCAGCACAGTCAATGGCCGAAAAGCTCCCCGAAGCCGCCAGGCAGTTTCAAATGCAAAATGGCTATGTTGATACCCAAAAGGTTACCGAATCGGTGCTTAATACTATGGTCAGAAGCGGAGAATTGCGGGCCGATGAGTTCAAATCTGTCAGGCAATTTGCTTTTGATCAGGCGCAGTTCGATGAGAACCGCGCCAGCCTTGGTGTACCCAACGGGGCCGCGTCCGAATCACCGGAGTTAACCTTAGTAGAAGCTCTTGAGCGTGTGTCGGAAAATGCCCTCATGCAGACCTCCAGTCTATTAGCCGACCAAACCGCCCCCGCAGGCAATAGCCAAAAGTCAAAAGCTACCGGGGCAGTATCAGGATCTCATGCGAGCTCAGCGACATCTGGCATTCATGCACCGGATACAGGTGCTCCTAACGATACCTTCTTATGGAAGCCTGAATCCGACTCCAACGGCCGACTAGTCATTCTTCTTCCTGCCAGCCTCACCGAGGATGCCGTCGCCGTATCCCTTCTGAGCCCCGACGGGAGCAAAGTACTTGCACAGGGTGACTTTTCAGGAGTCGGTAATGGCCAACGAAAACACTTCCGGTTTCCCAAAAGCGGCGGATCGTACCCTCCCGGCACCATTGTGCAAATAACGATGAAGGATGGCAGTCAACGGCAAGTACGTATCGATAGCACCGGACAGCGAATGGAGAAAAGGGGGACGATCGGTGGTTAGCCTGAACCTCTCACCACAGAGTAAGAAGTCCGAGCCAGGAATTTGACCCCGTAATTCGATTTTTGGTGAGTATACAGCGGTGGTGGTAAGAGAAGAGCATTTGTGTTGACAAAGGAGGGTCAAATTCCTTTTTACTGGATGGCTCCGCCCCCAGCCCCCCGGCTGAGTTTTGTTGTCCCTCCGAGGCGACAAGTATAAAATAGCATCAAGCCGATGACGGCAGTACGCCGATAAAACGTTTGTCCTCCTAGAACTAGTGTCAGAGGTGCTTTTGAAACTAGTTTTAGCATGCAATTATTATTTACCATGAGAACAATCTTTTTTCTGTCACTCATTCTATGCGTAACTCCGCTTTCAAATGCCTTTGCTCTTAAACAGTACCGATGCAATGGCATGGTGCAGTACCATCCTTGTGATTCGGAGCTGGCAAAAATAATGAAACCGGCAGGGCGCACTTTCTACCGGCGTTTGCCGCGTTCGCAGGTTGAACGCGAGGTTTTTGGGCGAGTCGTACAGAAAAATTTTTCTTACGAAGGCAAGAAACGCGGAGTATGGTACGGACGTGTAGAAGGAAATGGAACTATCCAGCTGCGCCTCCATTTGGTCGCCGCCGGCAAAGAAGAGACCCGCTACATGGGAACCGTTGCCCTCGCTCATAAATCAACCAGTTTTCGTTTCGAAAGCAGTGTTCCAGGTATTCGAGATTGGACCTGGAATATCTCTGTTCAGGCAAGTTGAAGGAGCATGACCAATTATCAGTGAATTGATAATTGGTATTGACCAATTATCAATTCACTGATAATTGGTCACATATGCCGCACAACTTGTCGCATCGTTATCTATTTAATCCAATTGCACAGGACGCTCTTGTAAAGAAGAAGATTGTCTTCCTTTCTGGACCCCGCCAAGTTGGAAAAACTACCCTCGCCAAACAGTTCCTGGCCGACCAACGAAATTACTTCTCTTATGACAACGAATCTTTTCGAAGAAATTGGGTTAAGAATCCTCAGGATGCTCTGACGTTCCGCGGTCGTGGAGTGGTTGCACTTGATGAAATTCACAAAGATCGCTACTGGAAACGTAAATTAAAGGGGATATATGATTCAGCGGAACGTCCTTTTCCAATCATTGTTACCGGCAGCGCCCGGCTTGATCTCTATCGCAAAGGCAGTGATAGCTTGCTCGGTCGCTATCTTCCGTATCGGCTTCATCCTTTAAGCGTTGCTGAAAGAGAAAATCCGTCCACCCCTGACGAGATACTGAAAGTCTCGCAAGTGCGCTTCCCCCTCAACCAGCTTATGGCTACCGGGGGGTTTCCAGAGCCTTTTTTTGAGGGAAATACCCTCCAGGCAACACGATGGAGCCGATTGCGGCTGGAACGGCTTGTGCAAGAAGACACAAGAGACCTCTTGGCGATATCGGACCTAAGAGCATTTCAGATTCTCGCCGAGTTGCTGCCTGAACGGGTCGGTTCTGCCCTGTCCATCAACTCCTTGCGCGAGGACATCGGCAAGGCATATGCAACAGTTAGAAGCTGGTACTACGTCCTGGAATCGCTTTTTTTCTCCTTCACTGTTCGTCCTTACTCAAAAAGAATCGCGCGAGCAATTCGCGCCGAACCCAAAATGTACCTCTACGATATATTAAGAATACCCGCCAACCTGCGCGCCAAGCGGCTCGAGAATATTACCGCCTTACATCTCCTTAAGGCGTGTGATTACTGGAATGATACGGCCCAGGGAGAATTTTCGCTACACTTTGTGCGTGACAAACAAAAGCGGGAGGTTGATTTCTTAATTGTCCGAGACGGCAGGCCGTGGCTCTTGGTAGAATGCAAGAGTGGTTCTACTACCCCCTCTCCACATCTTGTTTACTTTGGCGAGCTACTGAAACCCCAACATCAAATTCAACTTGTGGAACAACAGAAATTTGACAGAGAGTTTCCGTCCTATGGTGTACGGGTGATGAACTACGAAAAGTTTTTTGCCGGCCTCATATAATTTTCCGACAATAGTAAAGATGTCGAAGGCTGGACATTTCAAGGGCTCCCGAACATAGCGAGGGCAGGATGGAGACAAAGTGTGA
>CAZPBV010000302.1:0-4323 GCA_964584675.1 uncultured Bdellovibrionales bacterium | reverse complement strand
CCTTCCGCTTATGTCGTGATTGAATATCGAAATCAAAGGCTCTGTTAATCGCACCACCCAGCCAATCGCAAGCAACAGCAGTATGCGAAACACCAAGGCCAAGGAGAGTCCGACATACCGCGCCCTCGGCTGTTCATGGCGAGGTAAGCGCGAGGCAACTATAGAAATAAAAATAATATTGTCTATACCCAATACTATTTCCATGAGTGTCAGAGTGATAAGGCTAATGTACGTGTCAGGATACGAAAAAAGTTCTAAAAGATGTTCCATAAATTAGTGACAGCTTGAAGCAATCCAGCAATTGGCGCGGGCTGGGAGTGGCTCCAGTTCAGCGCCGCCAATGAACATAATCAAAACTCCAGCGGTAACTTTGACTGAACTGCTTTCCTCCCGCAAGCCACGCGCCTCGCACGCCGCTTTCAAAGATACGATCTCCGCGCTCGCGGAATCGCCCTTCACCACTGTGGCGATATGCCCAGGCATAAGCCGGAGCTATAAGTAAATGGAGATCTGCTCCTTCCGCGCTATGATCCTCAAAGCACTCTTGATGCTGTGACCAGGACTGGCAAGTGATGTACGGAAATTTCCCTTGAGATTCGCTCCAAGCGGCTCTCCACAGCCAATCTACGGTCTCCACAATCGCCGTTTCTACCCGCCGATCCGGAAAATGTTCGACATAGTTAATAAGAGCTTCTAAAGTCAGGCCCACCATGAACGGTTTGACATATGAAGCTTTCCCGCTGCGCCACTGCTCCAAATGCGACAGCGCAAAACCAACACTCTTAGCAAGTTGCGGATAGCGGCCTATCCCGAGATCCTCGGCCGCTATATAGGCGTGAATAAGGTAGGCGGTCTCACGGCTCATTTCGAAATCCGACCCCCCGCCCGCGGAGGCAAACACGGACGATGTTGCCAAGAGCTCCACAGCGCGCTTTGACTCGGCATCACCGGTACGCAGGTAATCTTCAAAGAGTCCATGCGGGAAAACCCGCCATCCTGGAACTTTACCCCCATTCGCTAGTACGTAGGGTCGATAAATATCGCGCACATAACGCGCGCACGCATTCCACGAAGCATCGCCCGTGTAATCCGCGATTTGGTAATACACTCGTATGCCGTCGTAATACCAAACACTGCCCTCCCAAGTCCCCAGCTCTTTCAAGTTCGCCGGGTCGCAGTGTTGCCGGCCAAAATGAACCATGTTTTCCTGCCAGCTGCCCAGCAAGGGAATGTCGCTCGCTGCGGATGAGCCGCCATCAGAGGATATCCCGACCGACCCCTCATCTGCCGACCCACCCCCGCCCCCTGAAGACGAACAACCAATACAGGCAAGGATAAGGCCCAAAATAGTCAAAAGCTTTTTGAAAGAAAGCATTTTCTGCATTGCGAAAACAATAACAAAGCAGTGGTACTTAGGCGAATTTCTCCATGAATTCTATCAATTTTTCTCGTTTAAAGGTGCCGCTCTGACCTCACCTTGCAACATATCGATATTTCTGTATTATTTTGAGCTGGCGACGAATATATCCATTAGTTACCCGAATGACAAAGTCTCTAGTCATAGTAGAGTCCCCAACGAAAGCGAGGACTATCGAAAAGTTCCTCGGCAAAGACTTTGATGTCGTTGCTTCATACGGCCATGTGCGAGATCTACCCAACAATGCGGCCGAGATTCCGCCCGAGATCAAAAAGGAAAAGTGGTCACGCCTTGGAATCAATATAGAAAACGATTTTGACCCTCTCTACATTATTCCAGATCAGAAGAAAAAGCGCGTCCAAGAGCTAAAAAAACTTATCAAGGAAGCTTCCACGCTTTACCTCGCTACCGACGAAGACCGGGAGGGAGAATCTATTAGCTGGCACCTGCTTGAAGTTCTTAAACCAAAAGTCCCGGTGCACCGACTGGTATTTCATGAAATTACCAAAGAAGCCATTAAGGAATCCTTAAGTTCTGCGCGCCAGGTCGATCAAAATTTGGTAAAGGCTCAAGAAACCAGGCGCCTGGTGGACCGCCTGTATGGATATTCGGTTAGCCCGCTTCTGTGGAAAAAAATGGCGCCCCGCCTTAGCGCAGGGCGAGTGCAGAGCGTTGCCATGCGCCTGCTGGTGGAGCGTGAGCGCGAGCGCATAAAATTCAAGTCAGCGCAGTACTGGGACCTGAAAGGTCTTTTTAACAAGACTGTTGGTGATTCAAGCATTTTTGAGGCGGAGCTTGCCCAGGTTGATGGCAAGAGGGTTGCCTCAGGCAAAGATTTTTTACCCGAGACCGGCCGGCTCGATCCAAAGTCCGAAGCGATTCATCTCGGCGAAGAGGCTGTTCAGTCCTTGCGCGAGCGTCTTCTGTCACAACCGGCGACAGTCACTAGTGTTGAAGAGAAACCCTACTCAAGTAAACCGTACGCCCCGTTCACCACGAGCACGTTACAGCAAGAGGCCAGCCGCAAACTAAATTTCTCTGCTAAGCGTACCATGTCGGTCGCTCAGATTTTGTATGAAAACGGTATCATTACTTACATGCGTACCGACTCGACAACTCTCTCCGCGGAGGCGCTCAATGCGGCACGGACATTAATCGCCAGAGATTTCGGTCCGGACTTTTTGCACCCGGAACCTCGCATATATAAGACAAAGGTTAAAAACGCCCAGGAGGCGCACGAAGCAATTCGCCCCGCTGGAGCAGAGTTTGTCCCCATGGACGAGGTGAGACGCAGGTTTGGGGACGATGCGGCGCGCCTCTATGAGCTGATTTGGAAACGCACCGTGGCGTCTCAAATGAGAGACGCCGTAGGCCTGAGGGTGAGCGTTGACATTAAAGTCGACAACGCTCTGTTTCGCGCCACCGGCCGGACGATTACCTTCCCGGGATACCTAAGAGCCTATGTCGAGGGGTCAGATGACCCTGAGGCAGATCTTGCAGACCGCGAGAAGAACCTGCCAAAGCTTTCCATGGGCGAAAGTTTGAAAATCGCCTCTCTGGATGCGTTGTCACACGACACGCAGCCGCCCCCCCGCTACACCGAGGGCAGCCTCATTAAGGAGCTCGAACGGCTCGGGATCGGGCGTCCCAGTACGTGGGCCACTATCGTTGATGTGGTCCTGTCGCGCGACTACGCCTTTAAGCGTGGTTCTGCTCTTGTGCCGACCTTTTTGGCGACTGCATTGACCGGTCTCATGGAGCAAAACTTCACGACTCTCATGGACTATGAATTTACCGCTCGTCTCGAGGATGACCTCGATGCGATATCCCGCGGCGAAGCTGAAAATTTAAAATATCTGCGAAATTTCTATTTTGGCAACGGTCATCCGGGATTGAAGGACCTTGTGGCACGCGGAGAAGAGACTATTGACCCGCGACAGGTGTGTGGCATTCCCCTTGGACATGATGAACAAGGCAGGCTGGTGGAAGTTCGCATAGGCCGGTGGGGGCCCTTTATTTCAAACGGCGAAACACGCTCCGGGTTGCCCGACGACATTGCGCCTGAGGAGCTCACTCTTGAGAGAGCGACACAATTGCTTGTAGAGGCGGCCAAGGGGCCGGCGACTCTCGGCAATCACCCTGGTACCAACTTGCCTATCTATCTCAAGAAGGGGCGCTTTGGACCTTACATTCAAATGGGCGAACAAGTTGAGGGGGAAGAGCGCCCCAAAATGGTGTCACTACTTCCCGGCATGGACCCGGCTAGTGTAACTTTTGAAGTTGCCATTAAATTGCTTGAATTGCCTAAGGCCATTGGCAAACACCCCGAGAGTGGCCAGGATATCATAGTTTCGGGCGGACGATACGGCCCCTACATTAAGTGCGGTGAAGAAACCCGCAGCATTCCTACCGATGATATGTCTCCACTGACAATGACTCTGGAGCAGGCGGTGGAGTTATTAAAGCAACCAAAGCGGCGTGGCCGCACCTCTCAGCCAAAGAGCATCAGAGACCTAGGTCCGCACCCTTCATCCGGGGCGGCCGTTGTTATCAAGAGCGGCCGCTATGGTCCTTACGTCACAGATGGTGCCGTCAATGCTTCTCTCCCTCGCGGGGTAGAGCCGGCGGGATTAACGCTAGAAGAAGCGCTCAACTTACTAGCAGAGCGGGCAGCGCGCGCTCCGGCTAAACCAAAGCGAGGAGGAGCACGCAAGAAGGCGGCCGCCAAGGAAGGTTCCGCGGAGAAAGAGACGGAAGCAAAAGAAGCCGCAGTCAAAGCCTCCCCGAAAAAGAGAAAGGCCTCGGCTGCGGCTAAATCGAAAGCAGCGCCAAAGACTTCTAAGAAGTCAAAGGGCTAACCCGGACTTCTCACCAGCCGAAGTCCGGGCTATGTGTTATTGCTCAAG
>CAZPBV010000301.1:0-4327 GCA_964584675.1 uncultured Bdellovibrionales bacterium | reverse complement strand
CGTTCAGAGATAGTGTGCATTGCTTGTATCCAGATAGTTTCAAACTGAGGAGGCGCAATATAGATCAGATCAAATATATCTTTTGTCTGACGCAAGAAACGAAAGGCATCGGCGCATTTGACGGTGGCAAGATTCTCAAGTCGTGCTGCCTTTAGGTTGCCGGTAATAGTAGTGATAGCGCGCTGATTGATATCGAGGAAAGTGCAATGAGCGGCCCCTTGGCTGAGAGCCTCTATGCCCACCTGCCCGGTGCCGGCAAAAGCATCGAGCATCACCACTCCCTCAATTTCCGGCCGTAATGTATCGAAAAGAGCTGTTTTTACCCTATCAAGAATTGGGCGAGTTCCATCGCCCGGAACCGGGGATAACGTTACCCCCTTTGCTTTTCCCGCAACAACACGCACTCGGATCTAGTACAATTCTCGGTTCTTATCCCAACCCTCGAGGTACTCCCGAATAAAGGCTAAGAAGCTTCCGCCGAGGGCGCCGTCAATAATGCGATGATCGTAAGACAGGGTGAGGTAGCACATCTCGCGGATGCCAATCATGTCGTCTACCACCACGGGGCGCTTAACAATTGCGCCGAGACACAAAATTGCCACTTGAGGCTGATTGATAATCGGCGTGCCAATCATGGTGCCGAATACTCCGGGGTTGGTAACCGTAAAAGTGCCTCCCGCTACATCATCGGGGAGGAGTTTCTTACTGCGGGCCCGCAAAGCTAAATCATTCAGAGAACGCGCCAGACCGACCAAGCTTTTCTCCTCGGCACGCTTGATAACCGGCACAATGAGTCCAAAACCCTTTTCGGCGTCTCCAAGAGCCACGGCGCAACCAAGATTAATGTTCTTCTTGAGAATAATCTTTTTGCCGTCAATCGAGCTATTCACATAGGGAAACTTGAGGAGGGCCTTTGCAGCAGCTTCAAGGAAGAACGGGGTAAAGCTTAAATTAAAACCTTCTTGTTTGCTGAACTCATCCTTATGCGCCTTGCGCCACCTCGATACCGCAGTCATGTCAATTTCTTGAACCGAATAGACATGTGGGCTGGTATGTTTTGAACGTACCATGTGATCGGCAATAACCTGGCGCATGGTGTCCATGGCAATGATTTGGTGTCCTTCCGCGGCACTATTGGAGGGAGCTGATGGTTTAGCTGACACTGCGCTGCTTGCGGGCGTGGCCGGGCGGTTAGCAGGAGCAGCTGATGGTTCCCCACGGCCCTCCGCCTGAGAACGTTGCTCCACATAAGCGAGCACATCTTGCTTATTGACCCGACCACCTTGGCCTGACCCCGTGATGGTCTCAAGCTCTGCCAGTGAAACGGAGTGCTTTTGTGCCAGACTCATGACAAGAGGAGAATAAAACCGGCCTTCCTCTGCCGCTGGCGCTCCGTGACCGTTAGATCCTGCAGTCACCGTCTTAGCCGGTGAAGCGGCAACAGTTGGGCTCTCGGATGGTTTGGAAGGCGTCTTTGATGAAGTTACCGCCGCACTACCCTCGGTATCTATGATTGCAATAATGGTTTTTACCGGGACAATATCGCCCTCTTTGAAAAGCAATTGAGAAATAGTACCAGAAGCAGGTGCTGGAATTTCTGAATCTACTTTGTCGGTAGAGATTTCTAAGATCACCTGATCTTTTTCAACTCGATCTCCAATACTCTTGAGCCACTTGGAGATGGTAGCTTCCGCTATTGATTCGCCCATCTGGGGCATCACCATATCGATTTTCATTGTAACGCTCCTTAAAATTTCAGTAAGCCAGAAGTTCCCGTGTTGCGTGTAGTACGTCCTCATTTTGAGGGAGTACTGCATTTTCGATACATAACGAATGCGCCACCGCGGCTGCGTACTTCATGCCGATTCGACGCACTGGCGCGTCCAAAACGGTAAAGCAATGTTCAGCAATTTGCGCGGCAATCTCAGCGCCATAGCCCATAAATTGCACGTCCTCATGCGCAATGAGCACACGATTCGTCTTTCTCACACTACTGAATATGAGATCCATGTCTAACGGCACAATGGTACGAATATCAATTATTTCGACAGAATAGCCTTCCTTCTCAAGTTCTTTAGCCGCGAGCAGGCTCTTATTAACGAGGGCCCCCCACGTCACAATTGTCGCATCGGAACCGGTGCGTACGACCTTCCCTTTGCCTAGGGGGACAACAAAATCGCGATCGCCCTCGGGGCCCTTGGCGTACACTTGGCGATAAAGTCCCTTATGTTCCAAAAAGAGAACCGGGTCTTTGCAGCGAATTGCCGCTTTCAGCAGCCCCTTGGCATCGGTTGCGTTCGAGGGGAACACCACAAAGAGGCCTGGAAAATGAGCAAAAGTCGCTTCGATGCTTTGAGAATGGTAGGCAGCCCCGTGAATGTATCCTCCCACGGGGACTCGAATAACTGCCGGGCAGGAAAAGTCTCCGCCGGAGCGATAGTGCATCATCGCAAGCTCGTTACGAATCTGCATCATAGCAGTCCAAATGTAGTCTCCGAATTGAATCTCCGCTACGGGCTTTAAGCCGGTTGTGGCCATACCCACGGCAACTCCGGCAATAGAACTTTCAGCCAAAGGGGCATTAAACACCCTTTCTGCGCCATACTTGGCAGTGAGACCAGCGGTGACGGTGAAGACGCCGCCTTTACCGTGGGCAACATCTTGACCAAAAACATACATGGCAGGGTTTCTATCCAACTCTTCATCCAGCGCATGGTTCAGAGCGTCAACCATATATATCTCTTCCCCGGTTGCCGCCCCTTCTGACATTTCGCAAGAAGGATCTGGGTTAACATAGTTGTGTTTGAGAGCGTCTTCAGGACTGCAATCTTGCTGTTTCTCCGCCCACTCCGCCGCTTCATCAATTTCCTTCTTTACATCCTGCTCTATCGCCTGCAACTCTTGTGTGGCGGCAACTTTTTCTCGCACCAGGAGAGAGCGCATGATTGCAATAGGACAACGTTGCTGTTGTCGATCAATATCCTCTTTGGAGCGATACTTGAGGTGATTATCGGAAATAGAGTGGCTCTGGAGTCGTGGAACGTGCGCCTCTATTAAAGTTGGACCGTCGCCTCTCAAGGCGCGTTCGTACGCTTCGGCGACAGTAGCATACGAAACCCTAAAGTCGGTGCCATCAATGTCCTGCACCGCCAAGTTCTCGTAACCGTGGGCCAGCTTACTAACGCTTTGGCCTGCCAATTGCTCCGACACATGCACCGAGATGGCGTAGTCATTGTTTTGGATAACAAAGATAACGGCCAATTTTTCGCGGGCCGCCCAATTAAGAGCCTCGTGAAAGTCTCCTTGTGAGCAAGTTCCCTCGCCAGCGGAAACATAAACAACGGCCTTGCGCCCTTGCTTCTTCATTGCCAGAGCGCATCCCACGGCCTGTAAAAACTGAGTCCCGGTCGGCGAACTTTGGTTTACAATATTGAGCTTCTTATGCCCGTAATGCATTGGCATCTGGCGGCCATGAGAGTTAGGATCATCTTGCTTATTCATGGCGTTGAGCATGAACTCGCGGCTGGTCATACCGAGCCCGGCACACAGCGCCATATCGCGATAGTAGGGATAGAACCAGTCGTGGCCAGGTTTAAATACCTGAGCAGCAGCAACCTGAATAGCTTCGTGACCGGCAACCCCGATTTGGAAATGGCACTTGTTTTGCTTGTAAAGCACTATAGCCTTCTCGTCGGCCATGCGAGCAACAAGCATGTCGTGATAGGCACGAATAAGCTGAGCTTTGCTGAGTTCCAAAGCCGAGCCCTTTCGTGAAGAACCAGTCGTCGGCCCACTCTTATGACCGCCATTGACGTGAGATGACCAGTTAAGCTTGGCTACCCGAGAGCCCTTGCCCTTTTCAGCCCCTAATTTTTCATGACCTGATCGCACCAACTTAACCCCGCATACTTAAATGTGTACTCCCACGCACAGAGGGACGGCATAGCATTCGCGTGCGCTCCTTTGCCGACCGAAAACGGTTAGCCCAGAGCTAGCCAAAAGTATCAAAAATGACAGGAAACTTTTCTACCACTACCCGGGCCACTTCCGAAATACTCGGTGTGGCGCCTGAGTACTGCAAGGCAAGCTCCTGCTCCATGGAAGTAATCGCAATATCTCGCATGCCGCACGGATGAATGAGTGAAAATCCCTTCTCACACTCGCGTGTTACATTAAGCGCAAACCCATGGTACGTGCACCAGCGTGAGATACGCACCCCCATGGAAGCAATCTTCTTTCCCTCAAATTCTTTATCATTTTCAGTTACTTGAGTCCACACACCGGTACGCCCCGGAACCCGCTGAGACTCAATATGAAACTCGGCCAA
>CAZPBV010000300.1:0-4329 GCA_964584675.1 uncultured Bdellovibrionales bacterium | reverse complement strand
TCATAGTGCACATCAGCGTGAGTAATGCGCGCACGATGAATCTTTGAGCGAAGTACTTTGCGCATGCCCTCCATAAATCTCCTACCCTTTGGCTAATTTAAGCGAAGCTCGCTTAGGCGACTCCGACTTCAATGCAGGCTGAGCAGCTTGCCGAAAACTATGGCTCTCTGCCGGGAATACTCCCTGCACGACCTCGCTTCGATACTGGCTGAGAGCTCCCACCACCGCAGGTCCGAGATCTGCAAAGTGCTTTACAAAGCGCGGGGTGTCCTGACCTAGGCCCAGCAGGTCATGCAGCACCAAAATTTGTCCGTCGCAATGTGGCCCTGCTCCAATACCAATGGTGGGAATATCAAGGGACTGCGTAATTTCAGCCGCTACATCGAGCGGAATGCCCTCTATGACAAGCGCAAAGGCACCCGCTGCTTGAACTGCGCGCGCATCTTCGATAATTCGTTCGCGACTGCCAGCTTCGCGCCTCTCTCGAGTACCGCCGCGGGAACGTCCCTGAATCTTATGCCCCCCCATGCGATGAAATGACTGCGGGGTAAGACCAACGTGCCCGATAACGGGAATATCAACCGCCACTAAACGCTCAATGGTCTCCGACATGGCGACGCCGCCTTCAAGTTTGACTGCCGCAACCCCGCCTTCCTTGATAAGTCGCCCCGCAGAATGAATCGCCTCGCTTACCGACACTTGATAAGAAAGAAACGGCAAATCACCCACAACCAAGGCCCGCTTGACGCCCCGGGTGACGCACTGACAATGGTATACCATCTGATCGAGGGTCACCGGCAGGGTGGTCGCATGCCCTTGCACTACCGAACCCAAAGAGTCCCCAACCAGAATAATTTCGATTCCGCTCTGATCTACCAGTTTTGCAAAGATATAGTCGTAAGCGGTAACTGCCGATAGCTTAGCCTTCCCCTTGCAGCTCCTTACCCAGGGAACGGTTACTCGCTCAACACGAGAAATATTTTTTGGCTTTTTCATAGAAAGTCATTCCTGTCTCCAGTAAATGCTTATCAACACAAGGATTACAGCTAGCACAGGCGCTCACAGGGATTTCTCCTCTATGGCACGTCATTGCACTATAACACGAGAATATCAAAATGTCGCTACTCGCAATTCACTGCAAATTTCGCCCTCGGATGCTTCAGAACTGCTCTGAACGGCAAGAATGCCAAACTTAAGGATATTCAGAACTTCCTCAATCTCCGGCATGCCAATTTGCAAGTCTTGGCGCTGCATGAGTAGCAACGGCAAAAATGGTTTAGCAAGCTCTATAACACCGTCGGTATTGAGATATAGGTAGAAATCCGCCTCAGACGCCCGCGCAACGAGATCGGCATCGCTTATCGAGAGTTTGCCAAAAAAGCCATTTGGGCTCTTCAGGAGCTCGGGAACCGCCGAGATCATCTCCGGGCTCTCGGTCGCCACCAGCGTGTTTTCCGAAACCGGGACGAGCGGAATGGCTTGACCCGAGCCCATATTCAATTCGATACGATCCCCCGCTATGCCAAGCGCCGGATCAGCATTTTGACCAACCGACACCGTCGGCAAATTTCCGGCGCCAACCTCTTGACCAATCGAAGTTATCAAATCAGTAAGAGCCGCCGCAAACTCAGATAAGTTGATCTTTTCGTGCGCTCCCACAAAAATACCAAACTCCGGCATCGGGCCAAACGCAGGGCCATTTACTATTACCCCAAATTCATCAACTTTCATTTTTTGAATGCTGGACTTAATTCGATCGAGCTGTTGATGAAAAGCCTCCCATTCAGGGGTGGCTGCCGAACCTGCCGGGGCACTCTGAGTAACTGACTGGCGAATTTGATCCACCGCAAGCAAGACATAGCGACGCGGAACATGGATAGCGGCGATGGTTTTTGGTCCAATCAGATTTTGAAATGCAGACTTTCCGGCCGCAGATTCGCTTCGGGCCATACTAAGGTACTCGCGGTATATCTTGTCAGCTGAAGACCCGGCGGATACATCAACACATTGCCGCGCGCCCATACCCTGCTGGAAATTAAGCCCCATGCTTACCAACAGGAAGTTACTCCAAGCACCCATTATTGACTCGGTAAGATCGGCAGGCGCTGGAACTCCCGGGGTTTCGCCAGGCCCGCCCATTTGAGTAGCTAAACGAATAATGTTGGCGAGGTATGGTTTGAGCCTCGTGTTATCAAGATACGCGTATATAAGCGGTTTCGGTAACAGAGCGGCCGCGGCCTTCTTCCACTGCGGACTCTCTACCAATAGTGGCGAGCCACTTCCGGCCAAAAAGGAGGTCTCGTCAACCGTGCCGATGGTAGCTGTCAATCGCTTCTCTTGGATGTTAATTGCCCCCTGGACATTGATGGGTGGAGGAGCTGAAAACTCATACTTTTTTCCATCACTGCCCACGGCCTTGAGTGGGAAAGGCATCCCCGCAGCAGCCTGCGAAGCGTCCGGAGCATCTAGCGCAGCCGCCGGCTGAGCGGTCATTTGCTTTAAGAACTCCGACACCTGTTTTACCACGACATCATCATTAAAGGTTGCTGACAAGTGAATGCCCGGCGCTTTCAGATTGGAGGAAGGCTCAAGCGCAAAATCTTTGGACGATAAGGCAAGGGTAAACTCTGTGAGCCCCATCCAAACTGATTGTATAACTTTAAACACTTCAAACGGGGATACCTGCAAGGCGGGCATCTCGCCCGGAGCTCCAGGCAGCCCCGCCTGGCTTGCTTGCTGCAGGAGCTTCTCTAAACTGACGCCCTCCAAGGCTTCATCAAGCTTAAGTTTCTTCCAGGCGACCGTGGCCTGCAGCTTGCCTTTCACGATTTCAATATGGTCAATCACCGGCTGGAGGTTTTTCGGTTTAATGGCGGCCGCCATGAATACCGTGTCGTTAAGGGCGCTCAAGACTGACGTTCCCTTCCCTGACGGAGCTTCCCCCGGTGCAGGGGCAGTCATCCCGGCCGCTCCTCCCGGCGCAAATTCACCGCTCCCCTCAAAGGATTTTCGGACCACGCCGTAGTAGATACCAACCCCAACCGCCGCCGCGACAAGAATACCAATAATAAAATTTTTCATAGTCCCCAACCCTGCTATTATCAGGCTAGCCCTTGGAAGAGATAGCAGCTTTAGCCTATGATCTGCAAACAGATACTGAAATCAATCGACAAACAGACGTTTTTGGGTATGTCAAAGGAGCGCTTCGGAAGGCATTTTATAATCGGACTTTCAGGACCTTCCCTGAGTAGTGCCGATATACATGCCTTACGGGAGCTCCAGCCGGCCGGTGTAATTCTGCGTGCCCACAACTTCGATCATGCTCATCCTCAGCATCATTGGATTCGCACACTGCGTGAATTGCTCGATGGCGTACAAAACGAGACCCAACGAGAAAAACCTATAGTTGCTATCGATCATGAGGGTGGCAGAGTCCACCGCGTCCCCGCCCCCCTCACCCATTTTCCTGCTGCGTGCTCATATGGGTGCCGGGCCGCCGACGTGGCCCGCGCCATGGCGATTGAACTCGCCTCTATTGGGATAAACCTCTCTTTCGCCCCGGTTGCCGACATTCATTCCAATCCCAAAAACCCGGTGATTGGTGAGCGGTCTTTTGGTAGCGACCCTCAGATGGTTGCACAAGCATCGGTCAGCTTTGCGAGGGCACTCTTGGCAAATGGCGTAGTGCCGGTCGCCAAGCACTTTCCCGGCCACGGAGACACCCTGCAGGACTCTCACGAGGAACTCCCAGTTCTTGCGGCAACTATGGGCCAGTTGGAAAAGCGCGAGATTATACCGTTCAAGGCGGTGGTAGAGGCTCATCTGCCGGCTATACTCACGGCTCACATTCTTTTCCCAGAAATTGACGCTTTACCGGCAACCATGTCG
Source organism: uncultured Bdellovibrionales bacterium (assembly GCA_964584675.1). Taxonomy (GTDB): domain Bacteria; phylum Bdellovibrionota_C; class UBA2361; order UBA2361; family JBGSMV01; genus CAZPBV01. The sequence continues at coordinate 441 of CAZPBV010000300.1, read as the reverse complement.
AGAAAACTTATTTCAGAACTGCTGCGAGATCGACTCGGCTTTAACGGGGTTATCATTAGCGACGACCTCGATATGAAAGCGATCGCTCTCCACTATTCCCCCGAAGTGGTGGCGCGTCATGTGCTCGGCGCCGGTTGCGATATTTTACTTTTTAATCATGATCCACAGCGCGCACTTGCGGTTCGGGATCTTATTGAGTCCTATCTTGATAGCGGTCTTATTGCAGAGGCTGACTTTGTCGCTTCAGACGCGCGTGTTCTAAACTTCCTAGATCATGTTGTGCCCAAAAGCGTGGTTTCAGAACTGCCAGCTACGGTTCTGGCGGAACATCAACACTTAAATCAGTTATTGCGGGTTTAGTGTGCGCGAACCTGTGCCAGCCCTCGTGCGCCCCCCGACTGTTGAGCCGACTTTACGGGTGGGGCTCGTGTTGGAGACGGA
>CAZPBV010000299.1:0-4336 GCA_964584675.1 uncultured Bdellovibrionales bacterium | reverse complement strand
GTGCTACTTTAAAGACGCGATATTTCGCCAAATCGCTTTACTAAACTTGTAGCGCTTACTATCTTACTGTTTCTGAACATATAGTCTCCTCACAACAAAATCGTCGACATTTCGTTACTTTCGGACTGTCAATTAAAATGAAGAGAGGGGGCGATGCCGTAAGACCGCGACTATGCAACCATTGCAGGCAGAGCATTGACCAACACGGCAGTCTAGTTTCTTAATGCACTCAACGAATTCGGTCCCCTGTGTTCGCACGGACCCTCTCGGGGCTTGGCATAATAGGTGCATGTCACATGGAGTTCGAGTTGGTGTGTTGTTGGATCACAAGTGAGTACTCCCAAATTTTGCTACGCAATTTTCTTATTTCTCTTTGGTATTCAGGCAGCTATGGCCGAAAGGCTGCTTGTCACTGGCAATAACCGTGAGCTATTTTCGGTAGCCGGAAGTTCATATTGCTATTTGGGAACTCAACCACCCCAATTTGGAATATTGAGTGGTCCCTTGGTGGAAGGGAACACATTCGAGATACTTTCGCGCGACAATTTGAATAGATTTGTTCGCAGACAAAACGAAAATCTTAAAAAGAAGGCAAAAAAACTGCTCAGCCTTTCGGGTCAGCGAAAAAAGATATTAAGTCAGAGTATTCGCAGCAAAAGAACCTACCTGAGGGGTCTTACGGCTGGGCTCAGAGAATGCGGCCAACAGACTGGCGGGCTCCCGGACCGCGAGGATGTCTCAGACAGTAACAATAACTCCCCTTTTTTGGAAACAGACGAGACAAGTCCTACTGATACCGGTAATAGCCCACCACAACCTTGTGGAAACGGCGTTGTCAATAGTGGCGAGCTCTGTGATGGAGAAAACTTGGGGGGCAAGAGCTGCGCTGATTTTGGATTCAGCTCCGGCACATTGGTTTGTAGAAAGGATTGTGCTGACTTTGTAACATCCATGTGCTCCGTTCAAAGCGAATCGGTCAGTAGAATAACTCATTTCGGAATTACTTGGATTTTTGATAAGCCCTATAGGTTGGGCAGATTCGTCAATGGAGATCCCTATATTGTGGGCCCTGTCACTGTCGTCGCGGTAAACCCTTCTCCGACCGATCTGTCGCCATATGCAGTATTTGAAGACATAAACATTGTCAACGATCCTTATAATATCGGACGTTACTATTTTGCTAGTCGTCAAAATGGAGACGCCTTTTCAAATGTCAAGGTCGGTGACACTTTTACCATAGGCTCCGGTCAGGATAGGAAGTTCGGAAGAGTCCGTGCCGCCTTCACATATAACGGCAAGCCTACGCTCAGGCTTGAGTCGAGCTCTGGCCAGTCTTTGATTTCCAACAGCCAGCGGCTTGAGTTCAGAGTGTTTGTGCACGGATCTATGTTGGATCCTGAAGTAGGCGAGGCCCAAGGATACGATAGTCGAGCCCAGGGATTTGATTTCTCAAAAATGGTACAATTTCCGATAACCATTGAGCCCCACCATTCCCTTGTGTCTGCAGAAAGTCGTATGACAGCCGATGACGTGCAAACACCCTTCGGCGTGTCTCAGTTTGGCAGAACAATACTGCTAAGAGCCGCTGTCTTAACTGTGCTAGACGAGATGGTTCCGCAAACTACCTTTCGGCCGCCGTATATCGGGCGTGACAAACCGCTTTATGATAGTCTGAGTATTCATTGGGACAGAATTCCTAGTCTCAAACTTCCCACAACATTCAACACTTATTTTAAGGCAGATCCGCAAAAGACGTTAGCACAACAATACGCCGACTATTTTAAGCCCGTTTGGATTATGCACCGCATAGAGGGGCAGAGCGAGGAAGTACGTCCGGCCCTCAACCAGCCGGGATACTACCGCCCCGACCACATAACCAATTCGGAAGCGGCGCTTTTAATAGTGTCAGACATTCCCGGCAAAGAAGACTTAGTAATCAACTACACTCAGTTCGGCATAGACTCAAGAGCTGCCGCCGCTATTCCAGGTGTGGCGGATCGTTGTGTTTCAAAGTTTCCCGTTCTGTTTGCCGGTAACGTACTTAATCTTAATTGGAGCGTCGAGAACTCACGTCTGAAAACGGAAATGACTTATTATGGAAACGGTTGGAACGGGGCACACGCCCTTTGGCGTCCATCTGCCAGTGATGAATTCAACATAGAAGAGGTAAGCCCCTATCCTCTTACCGCCAATGGTTGGACTTGGTGTCAAGAAGTGGCTGGCTCAGGAACAACTATCTTGAAACAAATTGCCTACCAACGCTCGACACACAGCTATACGTGGGTGGGGACGGCTCTAGCAGCCCGAGTCATGGGATTGAAGGAGATTTGGAATCACAATCCCTTCTTTGACTACATTGACCGCTATATGACAGAAAGCGAACCCTATTACCAGGAGCTACTCAATTTTGTGGATACGTCTCCGTGTACTTCCATGCCAATCAATGCTCTCGGTTATCAATTTGGGATGACACCCGGAGGATATTACCCCCACGACCCACGCACTCTGACCGAGCAAATGTGGAAGACCTATCGCTAACATCCCTCTTATTTCCCTCTTATTTCTCTCAGAGACTGCGCGGAACACGAGCATGGAGATTAAGATTTAAAATCCTTCTTGGCGATGACTTTACGTCATGGGTTCAGGCGCTTCCTCAACCTCCACACCATCGGTTTTAAGACGAGATAGTGTCATTTCTTCAAAGATTTCAGCATTTACTAACACCAAATAGTCGCCGCTTCTTTGGGTAATTAGAAGCGCTTGAGGGTGACACCTCAAATGACGCGATATTTCACCAAATCGCTTTACCAAACTTGTAGCACTTACTATCTGACTGCTTCTGAACATATAGTCTCCTCACCGTAACAACATCGACATTTCTCTGCTTTCAAATCATCAATCGAAATATTTTAGAGAAAGTTTCCTGCTAGCCTAGCAGCGTAAAACACTGCGATCGTTCAGTTTTTACAGTTGGTTTTAAATCAACTATATTTAACTCTTTTTGCGCGCGGTCTCTGAGAGAAAAAAAAGGGAAAAAAAAGGGGTCGGCGGGCTGGTTCTCTTCTTGTGTCCCAACATAAAAAACCTCGCCGACCCCAACAGCTACTTGAGGCCAAGCGCCGCAAATCGAGATCTCCCGGTTCGAATGAATTGCCACAGAACCAAAAGAACGATAATTGGCAGCGCTAAAACATAGCACATCCCGACCCAGCGATCCGGACTGTTTGACGCGACCAGACCTGGCAACTTCTGTACCGCCAGTAACACGACAACTCCAAACATGGCCGCGTCAAAAAGAAGGAAGACTGTCTCTCCGAGTCGAAGAATCATCGGTACCTCCTGTTCCGGGACACCTGAGAACCATACGCCGACTATATCAAGAGTAGCCCTGAAGTTACGTAAGGTCAAAGCTAGAACTAGTTTTCAAAGTATTCTCTAATCTACAAAGGCATCTCATGCCTAGCCTGCCCGGCTTTGATCCATAACCGCCCGCCGCTCCCAAAAACTTCGAAACTATACCGCAACCAGCGTAAGAGCGAGAATACCAGCCACAAGGACCATAGCAGCATGAACCCATGCCACCACCAAATCGAAATTGAAGCAAACCATGCCTCAGGTAACCTCTCAGACATCCTATCAACGTACCACTTGAGCACGCTCTGGTTAGATCCATTACCAACAATGAGCATATTTGGCGCAAGAATCAGCCCGTTATAAACTACGCCCGAGAACACCGCGCAAGTAACGAGCGTAATGCCGATGAGCGCCACCTGGAACAGGTTAAACATAAATCTGCTGCTCAAAATTACACGACTTCGAATATATAAAGCGCAAAACCACACCACGGGAACCATGGCGCTTAAGAGCGGAACGGTAGCCAACCCTAACCCCAATAATATCCACGCCCCCAGACCGAGCGGAGCAAACTTTAATCGGGAAAGGACGACAGCACACAAGACTACAACAATGAGCTTACTCCAAAATAGAATGGCTGGTCCCCATTCTGGACCACCGGTAGCAAGAATCCAACGTGAGGCCGGAATCTGAACCTCCACCGACGCGTTATAGATCTTTCCATCGATACTCACATGAGGAAGAGCTTCAACCACTGAAAGCTCGCGCGCAAGTTCGAATACAATTTCAAGCGCATTGGAGCCGGGAGAAACCGGTAACGACAACTTATTTCCGGAAAAACGCGCCGTCTCTTCGCGCCCAAGAATTTCTACCCGCTTGAGTGCGGCACTCTCGGGCAAGCCGAGCGACAGGAATCCACCTTGGGTCGCACGAACTGTAAGGCGCAGAGTACCTATACTTGCCCTACTCCCTGGACTGAGTA
>CAZPBV010000298.1:0-4336 GCA_964584675.1 uncultured Bdellovibrionales bacterium | reverse complement strand
TTCCTCATTTATCACAGTCATACTTTCCGGGACTTTCAGTTCCACGAGGGGAGTTTGACAATTTCCTGCTGCAAAAAGCCCTGGCCACCGGCCACGTTCGCTCTATTATGGGTACTGACAGCAACACCATTCGCGTTGACCAATGTGCTGTAAGGATGACCCTCGGAGAACAGACCCTCATTGCGCCACTCTTGGTGGTTGCAACCGGCTCGCACTCCGGCTGCTCCAACCGTTTCGGAGGAAACCCACCACCCTTAAGAGGAAATCGTTTTGGCGCATCCCTCTATATTAGTGGGCATAACCCCTATCTTCGGGTGAGGATTCTCGCTGAGAAGGGTGGGGAAATTTATATTACCCCGAGTCGCCATGACCAGTTCAACTTGGCTCTCCTTGGTAGCAATGATTTTCTCAGAAACAGCCTGCACTCGTTACAGAGACCGGAGACTCAACGCGAGTGGCTTAGACAACGCGATCTGCCGGGGTTTGTTTCGGAGCCTCCTTTAGGCTCGGGCAACTTCCGTCGGGGGGCGAGAACACCTTCCCATCATCGAGTGGCGCTCGTCGGCGACGCGCTCGAATGCTTTGACCCTATTGGGGGCATGGGTATGACGCATGCTCTTGGCTGCTCCCGGCTGCTGGCGCGTGAGATTCTACGCAGCGCCAGAGGGGGGATTTCTCTAGCGGAAGGGCTAAAAAACTACATAGCTCGTCGCAATATGTTCGCTTCTCGCATTAGATTTTTTTCCAAAGCCGCCTATTGGACGGTACGCTCAACCTATGTATCTAGGACGGTAAGCGCTCTTTCCACCTACGATGCTCTTAAGGCCCCTTTTCATTGGCTACACCCGAGGGCCAGCACCCATTAGTTCCTAACCAATTACTAACGATTATTTGCTGCCCTTCCGGCCGTATCTGGCCATATCTATGTTCATAATATGATGGCAACACTGAAAGGACTGATTGGTGGTAGGGGTGCCAAAAATGCCCCTCCTGAATTATCTCAACCCAATACTCCCGACGTCGAACAAAGGCTCATCCGGTTAGGAGAAAGACTGAAAGAAGACCCATTTGGTGCTCTACCTTTAGCAAAGGAACTCCTTAGTGAGTGCTCGACCAGCACAGCATGGGCGACGTCACCTCGAGTGGGCCGTGTGTGCGCTGGCCTCCTCCATGCTCTTTCAAGAATGGAGCAGGCGCAAATGCTCCCCAATCCAAAGGACACCCGCGAACTTGAGAGGGAAGTGTTGAGTTCGATGGGCTATTTTTTAAGACAAATTTCCGATGACGTGAGTTCCCTGCCCGAGTCTCTTGAGGAACGAGCCTTCCCTAAACAGCAAATCACCCAAGTATTTGAACAACTAGGACTTTTCGTGAAGGATATTCGCGAACTCTTAAAACAAATGAAACCAGAGAACTACTCTGACCAGTTGAAAACATTCTTGACTGACGACGGACACCGCGAGCTTCAGGACGCTCTAAAAGAATTCGTTCGGAGCAAAATCGTTCCCTCAATCGTGGAGGTTGTTAGAGCGGTAGAAAGTCCACGATAGGAGGTCTATTAACCCATTACACTTTCAACCGGCAAACGCGCGTTCTCGACCCCCACCTACCACACAAATGGCACCAGCCGGCTCTTCTTAGAAAATTTCTCTTGGTATCCCTCGCGCAGAAAGAGGGCTCTTTCTTCAAGCCGAATTCGTTTTACAATAATCGCAAAGTTAGCCAGCAAAAATACGGCCGCGGTTGCATACGCTCTACCAAGTAATGGAAGCGCGGCAACTTCAACTACCACCGCTAGATAATTTGGATGCCTAAGTAGGCGATACGGTCCTGAACTAACGCACGCAAGCTCTTCTTTCCCAACCAGCAGGTTAGCCGTGGAAAAGCTGTTTCCTGATTCTTCCGCTTTTGACTGTGGTGCCATCACACCGACATTCCACTGACCTCCTAGAGTTGCAATTACCCAATAGCGTAACCCCTGAGCGCCGAGAAATAGAGAAAATACGAAAAGCCAAACCGGCCAAGAAAGCGGCGGCCAGCGCAGAAGTTGCGGCTCGCAAAAAGACGAGAGCAACCATAGCACATGGACAGCCACCATCGGGCTAAAGCGCACCACGGGCTCGACAGAAGAGAAGCCTTTTATCCGAAGTTGTTTACGATTCCTATAAGATAGGACAAGCTCTCCCAGGCGCTGAAGCGCCACCATAGCAAGAAGGCAATAGTAGGCTACTGGCATTGCAACAAAATAAGTTCAAGCGCCAATCCAGGGCCCACTCCAAAAACCAAGCAGTGGTCACCCGACTGAAACTGTCCGGCTTTTAGGAATGACTCTACTACGAAAAGTACCGAGGCCGATGAGAGATTACCATTACTCTTTAAGCTCTCCCATGACCATCGTAAGCATTCACGCGACAAACCCAAACTGCGCTCAACGCCCTCAAGAACTTTGACTCCACCGGGATGAAAAAGCCAATGTGGCACAGAGTCAATACCCAGCCCGTATTGACTCAAAAAAGACGTAATCACATCGGGAGCATACTCTGACAGCACTGCCGGCAGTTCGCGATCGAGGCGCAGATGAGATCCATCGTCTTGCAAGTCATATCCCATAAGATGAGCGCTATCTGGAATAACAAAGGATTGCGCATCGAGAAATCTGAGTCCGACTCCTCCCTGGGGTCCAGAATCAAAAGATACAACAGCTGCCGCCGCCCCGTCTCCAAACAAAGCCGAACCCACTAAATTACCACCCGACCTATCTCCAGCCTGATATGCCAGGGAACACAGTTCGACTGACACAATTAAAGCGCGCTGGCCGGGGGAAAGAATTTTGGGCGCCAATGCTAAACTGGCGGCGCCACCCAGGCAGCCATACTGAAAAATGGGAATGCGGCGAGTTCGGGGAGAAAAACCCATGTTCTGCATCAGAACAATATCAAGCGTAGGAATGACGGGCATGCTACAGGAAGTAAAAAAGAGAACATCGATGTCAGTTACCGCCAACCCTACACCGTCAAGAGCGCGCTCAACCGCTATCTGCCCCAACGCCGCCCCGCATTCCAGAAACGCCGCTGCTCGTTCCGATTGCCGCTTGAGTGATACGATAGTTTCAAGGGGCAAAGAAAAATAACGGCTCTCAATCCCCGAGGCCTGAACGAATCGGCAAAATAGTTGGGCTTCCTTGGTCTCGCCCAGCCATTGCGCTCCGGCCCGCACAATATCGCCGCTTGAATAGCGGTGCTTGGGAAGGGCAACGCCTACAGATTGAAGCAATTTCATGGGGAGTTGCCCTCTACTTTCAAAGGAATAGCTGTCTGATAAAAAACCGTGACCGCCGGCTTGAGGCGAGCAATAAAGATTGACGGATCCTCAACATGAAAATCTGCCCATGAGAACGCATACGATCCCTTCAGTAGCGCCCGATCCCCAGCCTCCCTGGTAATCGTGCAGGGAAGGGCCACCTCCTTGCCAACATCACGAATGGATAGGCGCGCATCGAGTGTACACGCACATGCCGTTAGTGGTTGAAGTAGTTCCGGTTTGCATTGCCCTTTGAGACCCGCTAGCTCCAATACAACCGCAGGATACTGAGGCGCGGCCATAACGTCCCGGAGACGCTCGTCACGGGACGAGTTGTCTGTATCAAATCGCCCCACGGGTATCCTAATATTCGAGCGTATACTCAATGGATCGCTTTTGTGATCAAGCCAGACTTTTCCCTGTATGCCTGACACAGCACCCTTTACTAAATGCCATGTAGAGTCGACCTCAAATCGAACTTCGGTGTTACTATCGTTAACTTCATATGGCAAACCCCAAGCACGCACCGCAGGCCAAGATTGGCGTGAATCTTGAGCCTGACTTTGAAAGTTCACGCTCAAGAAGAACAACACGGCAAAGAGAGCTGGACAAAGATGGAAAGAAATATGCTTTCTGCCCATCAACAAGACCTCCCCATCTAAGAATGCAGGCTTCAAACAATTTGACATTGAAGGAATATGACGATTCGGGCTTCTCATTATTCAAACACTCTTCGATGAAATCTCACTTACCTGGATTCTACAAAGTTGAAGAACTTCTTCAGGTTTGCCAATTCGCGGCTCTGGTGGTTCTCACAAGATTCATTCACAATACCTCTTCATATTGCAGGAAAGTATGCTGGCCGCCAATGAAAATATCGGGGATTTTAATAGACACTTACTGACAAGCCATGTTTCGTAAAAGCATAGCCGCAATTCTGGGAGTGTCAGTTCATGTATCATTTCTTATTGCTGTTGGATATATGATCCTCCAGCTCCATGAGGGGATGCGTTGGGGCCATACCGAAATGTCGGGC
>CAZPBV010000297.1:1958-4342 GCA_964584675.1 uncultured Bdellovibrionales bacterium | reverse complement strand
AGCCATCCCTGGCTTGCCCTAGGAGTGTGACCCCATTTCGGGGTCACACTCCTAGGCTGAGTTTATCCTGCCGTTTCGTAACAAGCGGATGGCAAATCTTCTTTTAGCTTGATTGCCGTATCCGGGAAAAGGCTGAACGGTTACCGATTGCCCTCCGAAACCTCAAGCCTTAAGATGCAGGCGCGTACAAAAACGACCCGTCCTGGCAAAAAATGTACATAATGACCGGGATAGCATGGTCTGGTTCATATAAAATCTGAGTTAACCTGCTATGATCCTTGGAAAACTTCTTGAATTCGAAAATTATTGGAAACTTGCATTTTCGATTCCTTTGCTTCTCGTGTCCGCCATTATGGAGCATCAAACTGCACTGGCACAGCCAGCCGAGCAATCGATCCAGCAGGCTGCCGAGGCCTCCGCGGCCACCCAGACGCCCTCCCCCCAACAAACTCCGTCGGCTGAGGTTATTCTTCCAATTGCACCAGACACCCTATTGGCGCCCTTTCGAGAAAAGCTGCAGGCTAACTATTTTCCTCCTTATGTTGAAAAGACCTATCAGAAATACATCGACGGAGACTATGAGAAGGTAGCGTCTGAAATTGAGAACATCGAACAGGAAGCAACCTTTTCAAAACGTCGCCCCTTGCCCGAGCGCGCACTGTTATTAAAAGGGCTGGCCTTCATTTCTACAAATTCGTTGGACCGGGCCGAGGCAGCACTGAAAACTGGTCTTACTCTCAAGGGCAGCAATGCGGAGGTTCTGTATGTCTTAGGAATTATCTTTTCGGCGCGCGCTGACTTTAAGTCTGCGCTACAATACTTTAGTGAAACAGCGTGGTACGGCAAGGGGGTGGTAGCCTCCCCTGACCTGGCGCAGTTTGCCCTGGGCCTGGTCTATCGGAGGCAGAAAGACAATATAAAATCTTTGGCTGCCTATAACGCGGCACTGGCCCTTAACCCAAACCTCCTTGCCGCCCGCCTGGAAATAGCGTCTCTCTCACTTGAAACCGGCGATAAGCCGCAAGCGATTATTCAATTGAGGGAAGTTCTCGCTAAAAACCCTTCGGCTTTCCAGGCACACGTCTATTTGGCGCGCGCCCTTCTCACCCATGCAGACCGATTACTGAACCGCAGAGACATTGCGGAAGCAACACAAATTATGAGCGACCTTCTCAAACCTAAAGACCTAACGAAGGATCAGTTCCTGGAAGCTCTTCCGGTGTTCGTCGATGCGCAACTAGCAAGCGGAGATCTGGCGGCGGCTGAAAAGGTCGTTACAGCCGCCCTCAAACGCGACCCGCAGAGCGCCGCTATTTTGCAATTGAGAGACCAGATCGACCTCGAACGCAAAGCGCGCGGGACGCCCTCATGAACAGTGCTGCGATTTTCCCGATCCATCGTTCCCAAAATATATTTCTCTTAAAATGGGGCTGGATCGGATTTCCGGCGGCGGGCCGTCGAGAATGGCCTTACCGCCGTCAAGCACGACGATGCGGTCGCAAAAACGCTCAATAAAGTTCAGGTCGTGCTCGATGATAAGAGTTGTTTTTTTAAGCCTGCGCAATTTTTCAATGAGAGAGGCAACCTCATCTTTCATTTTTGGCGACACACCTGCCGTCGGCTCATCCAGCAAGAATAGCTCCGCTCCGAACGCGAGCGTGCGCACTATCTCAAGCAGCCGCATCTGTCCGCCTGATAAACTCGACGCTTTCTCTTTAGATCTGGCGCCAAGTTTAATATCCTCCAGATAACTTCGTGCCTGATCCACATTTCGCCGATGTGCCGGTGAAAAAGGAAAGAATGTGCGATACCCAGGTTGCCGGCCTTCAATAGCCAGGACCACGTTCTCGATCAGGGACATATCGCGAAAAATTCCCGGATTCTGAAACACCCTCCCCATTCCTAATGAAGCTCGGAGATGTGGTCGTAAATCGGTAATATTTTGCCCGCGAAAGATTATTGACCCGCCGCGCGGCAGCACAAACCCGCTCAGACAATTGAAGAAAGTCGTCTTTCCACTTCCGTTCGGTCCAATAATACCGACAGTCTGTCCGCTCGGGACGTCCAAAGAAAGACCGTTGAGGACCCGAAGCCCTTTGAACTCAACAGCCAAATCAGTCACTTGAAGCATGCGAACGCTCCTTCGATGATAATCGATACACCCATGGCGATTGCGAGCTGCGTATCATATAGCCTCGTTTTCTCGATGGGAAACACCTCTTTTGTCCAGCACTAAACCGTCCTCTGGGCGGGGAACATCCTGCCCCTAAAAAAGTAGACCACCGTAAAAAGAATGACTCCATGAATCATTTGCCGAAGCGGTCCAAGGCTGCTCGGGGAAAGGGGTAAAAACCGCAGAGCTTCCGGAAGAACAGACACCAGGA
>CAZPBV010000297.1:0-1948 GCA_964584675.1 uncultured Bdellovibrionales bacterium | reverse complement strand
AGTTGCAGCCAATATGCCCCAAAAAGAACCAGGCTTACCCACTACCGCAATGGTTAAAACAAAAACCATCTCATGCAGTCCAAACGAAGTCGGGTCTATATAATTAAAAAAATACGCAAATAAACAACCGGCAATTCCGGCGCACACCGAAGCAACAAAAAAACTCATTGTTTTCAAAAAGCGAGCGTCTCGCGCAAGAGCTCCGGCAGCAGTCTCATACTCGGCTAGGGCCCGCAGGCTGCGGGAAAAAGAACTGCGGGTAATGAGAAACAGTCCGGTCTGACACACAATGGTGACAGCAGCAACGAGACCAAAAAAATTCTCAGAGGAATCAAAGTCAATCCCCCAGAGCTGTGGTCGAGGAATCCCTGGAATGCCGAGGACTCCGCCGGTCAGGTCCCGCCAATTAATGAGAGTCGCCACGATGACAGAACTAAAGGCAAGCGAGCCTATCACAAAGTACTCCTCCGACAATCGCAGAGAAATGGCCCCTATAACAAGGGCCATGAGCCCCGAAAAGAGAGCGCTACAGACAAAGACTTGTATGAAATTGAGATCCGCAAACGCAACCGAAGTCGTCAGAAGAGCAGTGGTATATGCTCCAATAGCATAAACGCCGACATGCGCAAGATTGAGAAGTCGAGAATACCCGAAGCTAATATTAAATCCCTGGGCCAATATTGAATAAAGGCAGGCCAAGCTCGCGAGATGCAGCCCATATTCCTTGTACTGCTGGTAGAATGTATACAGCATCTTAATTTATCCGGTCTGCTGCATCCACAGCAGACACGGCCCTCCATACGGCGGGGAGACTCTACACGCTTCTCCGAATACTTCCATATAGGCCCCCCGGCTTCACCATCAACATGCCCAGAATAATCACAAATGCAAACGCATCTTTGTAACCTGCCGGCAAGCTATATCCTCCAAAGTCCATCCCAATACTCAGATTTTCAACTACTCCCAAAATGTAGCTGCCTACAATGGTTCCCCAAATATTGCCAAGGCCTCCCAATATCATCGCTGCAAACGCCTTAATCGTGTAGGTGGCCCCCATGGTAGGCTGAAGACTTGTTTCAAGGGCCACCATAATGCCGCCAAGCGCGGCGAGCAGGGCCCCGCCGATAAAGAAGTAGTAATTGAGCGCACGCGCTCGAATACCGAGACTCTGAGCGGCCAATGAATGTTCAGAAACCGCCCGCAACTTTCGCCCCACCGATGTTGCATGCACCAAAAACGCAAGCAGAGACAAGGTAACCAGAGATACCGCGATAATTCCAACCTGAATTGGGGTAATAAAGATACTACCCAACTGCACGCTGGAAACGCTGGACAATGCTCCCAAAGACTTGACATTGACACCAAAGGCCAGAGAGACGGCGCTTTCCATAATAGAGGCCAGCGCAATAGTGGCAACCAACGGCAAAAACATACTGAGAGTCAAAAACGGCTCAACAAAAACAAGAAGGACAAATGCCGCAACAAGCCCGATGGCTATAGCGGTACAAACAGCCGCCGCCGCGATCCCCCATCCCGAGTCGCCCCACCCCAGCTGAACCGCAGTGAAATAAAACAGGTAGGCGCCAAGCATCATGAAATGTCCATGCGCGAAATTGAGGATTCGAAGCAGCCCGAACATGACCGCCAAACCCGCGCTTGCCACAGCATACATGCTGCCGGTAATCAGGGAGTTAATGAGGAGTTGAGGAAGAATATCCATTGCTAATTTTCCCGGCTCGAATATGCTCCACAAGAGGTTAGGAAAATTTTTCTCAAAAGGAAACACTTATGTCAGGAGGAAGTCATAGCGCGCTCATAGGTATCATCGGTGGTTCGGGGCTCTATGACATAGACGGGCTCGAAAATATTACCGAAATCGCCGTCGAGACCCCTTTCGGAAAGCCTTCAGCGCCTTTTGTGCGCGGCACCTTTTCCGGCATTCCCATTG
>CAZPBV010000296.1:0-4366 GCA_964584675.1 uncultured Bdellovibrionales bacterium | reverse complement strand
GATATCGGCACGCTTCCAATGGCCGATGCAGGGACCGCAAGCATTGTCAAGCACCGTGGCGCCAACATCAAGAAAGGTCTTGAGAAGTCCGTCTCGCTCAATTGTTTTATAAATCTGGTCGGAGCCGGGCGTAACCATGAGAGGGACTTTGGTCTTCAGACCACGGGCCTGGGCCTCTTTGGCGACATGTGCCGCCCTCGTAATATCTTCGTATGAAGAATTAGTGCAGCTTCCAATCAAGGCAAAGGTAATTTCATCAGGGTACCCGTGCTGCACTACCGCTTGTTTCATTTCCGAGACCTTCCTGAGCAAATCGGGTGTATGGGGTCCAACCCATTGCGGCTCTAACGTCGAGAGGTCAACTTCTATGACCTCGTCAAAGAATTTTTCAGGGCTATGCAATACTTCCGGATCGGGAGTCAAACAGCTCCGATAATGGTCGGCCCAACCGGCAATCTGTGCTCTCTCCGTAATTCGCAGATACTGCGCCATCTTGTCATCGTAGGGAAAAATCGAACAAGTTGCTCCAAGCTCGGCTCCCATATTGGTGACAGTGGCCTTGCCGGTGCAGCTAATACTCGCCGCGCCAGGACCAAAGTACTCGACAATTTTTCCAGTACCTCCTTTTACCGTCAAAAGGCCCGCGACCTTTAAAATGATATCTTTAGGAGCCGTCCAGCCCTTCAACGAACCTTTGAGGTGGACACCCAATAACTTGGGGTTCATGAGTCCCCACGGCTGCCCCGCCATCACATCAACTGCATCAGCTCCGCCTACTCCCACCGCCGCCATCCCCAAGCCGCCGGCATTCGGCGTGTGCGAATCAGTTCCTATCATCAGCCCGCCGGGAAAAGCATACTGCTCCAGTACCACCTGATGGATAATCCCGGACCCCGGTTTCCAAAATCCGATCCCATATTTTTGAGCTGCCGAAAGCAAGAAGTCATAGACTTCCTTATTCTCATCGAGCGCTTTCAACAGATCCTTTTGAGAGCCCACACGCGCTTGAATCAAATGGTCGCAGTGGATGGTGGTCGGCACAGCAACCGTGTCCTGTTCGGTTACCATAAATTGCAGGAGCGCCATTTGAGCAGTGGCATCCTGCATAGCCACCCGGTCGGGCATCAAATTGAGGTGAGTGGTGCCCCTCGATGGAACCTGCGAGGCATGCGGCCAGGAGTGCAAGTGAGAAAAAAGTATTTTCTCGGCCAAGGTGAGGGGCCTGCCAAATCGCTTTCGAGCCTCCGATTGCTTTGCCTCGAGCGCCTGATAAAATTTTTCTATTCTTTGAATTTCAATATTATCCATCGATACACCTATGCTGCTTGTTGCAAATAAATCGTCTTTGGACCTATGACAATCATCATTGCAAATTCCGGTTCATTCCCGGAAGGGTAAAGTTGCCTGATGATACGATCACAGGGGTTCTTCCAATTTCCTTGTTCATTTTGAAATTGTCCCTGACTTTTCGGAAGACCCCCGGAGCCAAACACCATACCATCCAGAGACGAGGCTATATTTTCCACTTCCTCAAGCAATTGACGCTCAAGGGAACTGGATATTTCACGAGAAAATGCAAAAATGAGGTCTCCTTCCTCTATCGGCACCGATGCCAATTCTACCGAGACCATAGACTGAGATCCCACGAGCGCCTCAGGCGCAGCCTCAGGGTCGGGAGGTTCAAAAAAAGGGAAAAGTTCGCCGCGACGAGCAAGGTAAGCGCTGGCAGCTCCAACCCGGCCAACGGCAATACTGTTGTCTTCAATTACCAACCCCAAAAGGGATGCCGCCATCCGCCCGCCAGCAGCGAGCTTATGGCCAAAACTATAAACTGAGCTATTGGCATTCTTAAAGGCAGACTCTAAAACCCTTAGGCATGACTCTGTCTGATCACTACCCGCAGTATCATCCGGAGAGTCCAAGTATTCGAGCACTCCATCGACAAAATGCTGCAAGGCCAATTTACATGCCACCTGATTGCCAAGACTTACTCGCGCGGCGCACGAACCGGCCCACACCATCTCGCCAGGACGCGTGCGAGGATTGAGGGCCACAAAGGACGATGACTCCTCTGTTACCGAGGACCCCTTATGAAAAAAACAGTCAAGACGAGTTAAGGCCATACATCATTGTATCCGACGCAACGACCGATAATAGTTTCCGAACACGCCGTCTTACAAGAATCTCCCCTGATTCCTTGCGTATGCGACAACTGAGCGGAACAGAGTACCCCGTTCGTTCAGACTTCCCTATATTTCTTCGCACAAGAGACCTACTTGCAGGCATCCAAAATACCCGTATTTTAAATGCCTGCAAGCATACTCCGAAGAGGCAACAACCACCGCACAAGCTGCCAAGGCCGACGAGGCATTTTCCGTGAAACGAGGCACAACCAACTACTCTCTGCAAAATCTGCCAGATTCGATCAGATTTTGACCATCAGCCCTTGGGACACTCATTGTTATCCAGGATAAGATCTTGATATACAAGTATTTTTTAAGATTAAACCAACATTCTACTTCAGGTTAGTGCTGGGCTGTCGATACTTTCACATACCTCCGAGGACGGATTCTTGGAGTAACTAAAGGAGTAGTTGAACATGGATAGTTTCGCCCCCGAACTTATTTCCACAAAATCCCCTTCTTTGCAGTCCTTCAACATCACAGCGCTTTCACTTAAAGACGGTAACTCACAAGCCGACTTGCTCGTGCTTGAGGCCACCTTTCAAGATGATCGCGTAAAAGTCGGGGTTGATAGCCCGTCCAAGGCGCTCAGCCTGACAGCTCAAGAAATAGTCGACAAGCTAAATGAACTACTGAAAGCCGACCTCCCCGATGGCCTTCAAAGTCTCAAGCCTCAAGACGTCACCCCAGAGGCTACCGCTGAGCGGATAGTGCGCGGCGCCACGGCCTTTTTTGGAGTTTTTGCTGAGCAGAATCCGAATCTGCAAGGCGAAGAGTTACTGAGCGCTTTTATGGAAACCATTCGAGGCGGCATCGACCAAGGGTACTCCGACGCATTTGAAACACTTAAAGGTCTGGGTGCATTTGAGTTCGAAGGAGTTCAAGATTCGGTCCAACAAACCAAGTCTTTGATAGAATCCAAATTAATCGGCTTTGAACAATTGATGCGCGAGCAGATGGGTCTATCGGAAAACACTTCCACTTCCCAGGAGGTGGCGACGGATACCCGAAAGGAACTGCTCTCTCATGCCGGCGCGGGGCTGCTCAATGTGGTGGCCTAAATTGACTCTCCTAAGAGGATGCTCGTTGAGCGGTGCCTCCGAGACTCCTCTCGACATCGGTAAGAAGGAGCCAAGCTTGGTTCACACAGGGGGGAGTCTCTCCGCCTTTGTATGACGCCAACGCCTCCCCCAAAAACTCGGCAACTTTGACGCGCGCGGCGGGAACTTTAGGCCATAGAACCTGAAGCAAAGGCCCGCCACCGCAAGCTTGGGTGTAACAAGGCTCATCCTGTGTCGCTTCCAAGAAAGCCCGGCACGCCTGAGCAGCTGCCTCAACTACTGTAGGTTTAGGGTCCCGCAAGGCCAAGCCCAAGGCATCATGAACCTGAACAGTGATGGGCATAGTTTGCTCAAAAATACCGCACCCGCAAACGGCAAGTTCACAAAAGTCAAAGCCAGGTCCTTCAGCGCGTAAACGCTGGGAAATTCCCCGAATAAGATCGATACAACTCTTCACCCTGGCTCTCACCCCCGACCCTACCGAGACAGAATCCTTATCAAGTAAAGCGCTAAGAACCTTCAAGGCAGAATCAATATTTTTGGCCGTGAGCTTAGGAGCGGGGTCTCGCGTGAAGAAGGTCCCCTTGTCCTTATTGAAAAGAGCATCAATCTGAAGAGCCAAGTTGCCTACAACAATTGATTGTATCTCCTTAGCGAGGGCTCCAGAAAACTTATTCATTTGTTCGATCAGAGCCGTGGATAACTCCCCCACCCTCTCCGCGGCAACATGAACATTTGGGTAATCCACATGCTGTTCAGCACTCACAATAGAAGAAGCAGTAGAAACTGCATAGTCAAATGAACCGAGAATCTCAGTAGGAACAACCCGTCTCCCAATGTGGACCTTTTCAAGCAGCGCATTCACTTCCCCAATAATGGTTGTAGCGACCTTCAAAGCCGCGCCGCCATTTGTCTCAATAGCGGTGAGTGCCTTGCTTCGCGGGCCGTCAGGCAACTGCAAATCCTCCTTAAGAGAGCGATGGACGGTTCCGGCAAGGTCATTAATGCCGTCTAACATCTCAGCAGGAAAGACATCACGCCGGAGCACAGGCGCAACCCCCAAGCGAAGGAGCACGTCGCCAAACTCACTCAATCTCTCTAGGAGCTTCGGCTCATGAATGC
>CAZPBV010000295.1:0-4382 GCA_964584675.1 uncultured Bdellovibrionales bacterium | reverse complement strand
CGCGCCGCAGTGATCTCCTTTGTTGCCGGCTTGCCATACAAACCGGTTTTTAGGGCTTTTTTCGCGTTTTTCCGATACTGGGTAATTTTCACCATCTTATTTGCCTTGGCATCATCCGGCCTCTTTGCCGAGACACTCCCACAAGAACAAGGACAACCAAGCAAGGAGGCGCTTTTTGTTGCCCCCAACGGCTTATATCGATTGAGTTACCCCGATAGTTTTAATGCCCAGGATCTCTCTACTTTGAAGGGTGCAGATCTCCTACTCGTATATCGTGGCCCTCGAGGCAAGCAGATAACAGGCTACCCCACCTTCAACCTCATCTCCTTGGCCGGCCGCTATGAAGTCGATACCGACTCGTTCAAGGCCCTCACTGATGAGGTCCTATCAAGCTACCGTCAGGTCGGCATGGGAGAACCCCGCCTTCTCCGATCCTCTATCGTAACAGTCTCTGAAATTCCCACGCTCATGGTAGACCTCCGTTACGAGCATGCCGGACAGTATCTGCGCTCCAGCATTTACATAGTATCGGGAAAAGACGCACACTTCGTGCTTACCTACATTGATAAGGAACCTCTCTTTGAAGATCGGAAAATGCTTAGAGATACACTTGTCCAAGGCTTTCGTGTTAATTCGCCCGCCGTAGAGCGCTCGGCAAGAGCTGATTCCTCCGCTCGATGGTGGTGGGCCGCAATACTTGCGGCGGGATTGTTAGCGACGGTTGCTTGTTGCTACCATGTAATGAACCGGCACTCAGGCTAACCCGGTCTTCTCACTCGGCGGCGCGAAATCAGGGCTCATGGAGCGACTGCATCACAATCGCGGCACTCTCATAGACAGCCGAGGGAAAGAGGCCGAAAACTAAAATTCCTACAGCGCACAAGCTAAGAGCACCTGCCAGCGGCAGACCCATCCGAGCGCGGGGCACTTCCCCGTCAGCCTCCAGAAAATACATGGCCACAACTACCCGCAGGTAATAGTAACAGGAAATTGCCGAGTTCAAGACTCCAATAATAACAATACCCACCCAGCCTGCTTTAATGGCGGCGCCAAAAAGGTAGAACTTGCCCACGAAACCGGCAAACCCAGGCGGAATTCCAGCCAGCGATAGGAGGAATAACGTCATGAGCCCCGCCAGGAGCGGACGAGTAGATCCAAGGCCATTAAAATGAGTAATGTCACATCCCGCAGTCTCTTGCCCTCTCCCCGCGCCAAACCCCGACGGAGGAACCACTGGTCCCATCACCAGGACCACCCCAAAGGCCCCCATGGTCATGAGTGTATATGCAACCAGGTAGTACATCATGGCCGCTCCGGACCCGAAATGTCCGGACGGCGCAAGGAAACCAACCATAAGGTACCCGGCATGAGCAATGCTGGAGTATGCTAACATTCGTTTTACATTGCGCTGCCGAAGCGCGACTACATTACCCACCGTCATAGTCAGAACAGCCATAGTCCATACCGCCCCCTCCCACACCGGAGTGACAGCTTCAAATGCAACCCAAAGCACCCGCATGGCGGCCGCAAATGCAGCCACCTTAATAACGCAAGCCATGAAGGCTGTCACCGAGGTAGGAGCGCCCTGATACACATCCGGGGCCCAGAAATGAAAAGGCACAGCCCCTATTTTGAAAATCAATCCAACCAGCACGAGGCCCAACGCAAAATAGACAACTGGGGAATGCACGCCGCCGACAGCATGGCTTAATCCTGCTATTTCAGTGCTGCCCGTCAGTCCGTATAGAAGGGCAATTCCATATAACAGAAAAGCCGAACTGAATGATCCCAATAAAAAATACTTCAGCGCAGACTCAGAGGACGATTTCGTTCTTAAAGAAGATCCACACAAACAGTACAGCGCCATCGACATTATCTCGAGGCCCACAAAGAGCGTCACCATCTCGGCAGCCGCAACAAACAGAAGCGCACCGGAAATGGAAAAAAGAAAGAGCGCATAAAACTCGCCTTTTGCATCCACGCCTTGAAATCCCAGCCATTCGATGCTGAGGAGGAGCGCCAAAAGCGCTCCCAGGATGACCAATACCCACGTAAAAAAGCTGAACGGATCGGCATAGAGAAGTCCGTGCAAGATGGTCTGCCCGCCCTGCAAATCAGGAACAGCAAGCAGAGAAAAAACGGCTGCCGCAACAAGCACCATCCCTGTAAAAAAGCCGCGCGACCAATCCCCGGCTCGAAACGCTTCTACCAACAAAATTGCAAGCGCTCCCCCCACGAGGGTGATTAATGGAGCAATAAAAAACAAATCGTGGGAAGCACTATTCATCTTGCAGCCCCTGAATTTTCCTTAATAATACGAGCAATCTGCACCCTATTGGGTTCAAGATCCTTCATAAACGAAATCGCCAGCGCTCGCTCGTCGGCGCGATCGAGAAAGGTTACCCGATCCTTTACCACCAACAAGTAGCGCTCCACACTGGGCTCCATAGCCTTCAAAAATGGCTGCGGCAAAACTCCAATGACAAACACCAACATCAAGAGCGGCGCAAATGCAGCTAATTCATACCTATTCACATCAGTCAAATCGCCATTCTTGTTCTCATCAAACTTGCCATACATCGTCTTGAGATACAGAGTTAGCATGTAAACCGCTCCCAAAATGACCCCCAGCCCGCCGATCGCGGCAGCCCATGGAAAACGCTGAAAACTACCAGTCAAGATGAGGAACTCACCAATAAATCCATTCGTCAAAGGAAGCGCTATTGAGCTAAGAGTAAAAACCAAGAATAGAAATGCAAAAAGGGGCACCTTCGCTGCCAACCCGCCGTAGTCGGAAATGAGCCTTGTATGCTTGCGATCATAGAGCACTCCCACCAGCAAGAATAAGGCCCCGGTAGAAATGCCATGATTAACCATTTGCAGAATGGAGCCGCTCATGGAAATGGCATTGAAAGCCACCATGCCGAGCACACAAAAGCCTAAGTGAGAAACCGAGGAGTAAGCGACAAGCTTTTTGATATCGGTCTGCGCCCACGCTACTAAAGCGCCGTAAACAATGCCTATGACGGCAAGTAAGACCAGGAGTGGGCCAAAAACCTCCGCCCCCCGAGGAAAGAGCGGATAGGCAAAGCGAATGTAGCCATACAGACCCATCTTGAGAAGCACGCCGGCTAAAATTACGGAACCGCCGGTCGGAGCCTCAACGTGAGCATCAGGAAGCCACGTATGAAATGGAAAAATCGGAACCTTTATTCCAAAGGCCAAAGCGAAAGCTGCAAAGAGCCAAATTTCCTCGCGCAAGGTAAGGGTCGTGTGTCGCACAAGGTCAGGCAAATAAAATGTCAGCGCCGCTCCCTGCTGATAGTGCTGCCATATTAAGTACATGATAGCAACGAGCATGAGCAGACTGCCAAAAACTGTATATAGAACAAACTTAAGCGTGGCGTAAATGCGACGCTTACCACCCCAAATGCCGATAATGAAATACATCGGGGCCAGCATCAGTTCCCAAAAAATATAAAAAAGAAATACATCGAGAGCGACAAGAGTCCCCAGCATGGCTGTCTCCAGAGTCAGCATACACGCCAAATACCCCCTCACATTATGATGTATCGAACGCGAGGCTAAAACGACTATCGGAAGGAGAAAGGTCGTCAGAAGAACCAGCCAAACGCTAATACCATCCACCCCGAGCGAATAGGAAATGCCGAAGGTTGGAATCCAATCGGCACGCGAAGCAAATTGATAGCCGGCAAAGGCGGCATCAAAGTTCACCAATAACCAAACGGACAACCCAAATGTCACGAGTGAAACCCCAAGAGAAAAAGAGCGCACCAGCGACCACGGCGGCACGCCGGCCTCACGCCCATGCGAGCCGGGCTCTCCGCCAGATGCAGAAAAAACCGGCAATACATAGAGGAGCACCGCCCCGATGAGCGGCAGGAAAACCATGAGAGACAAAATATCTGAGCCGAACTCTTGCATAAAATTGTTAACGCAAAACAAAATAAAACAACAACACTCCCAAGGTGCCAATAAACATGAATAGAGCATAGTGACGCACCTGACCCGTCTGCGAATATCGCACCACCTCCCCGCTCACTTCGACGAGGGAAGCTGTGCCATTTACCGCTCCATCAATTACAGACTGATCGATATCCTTCCAAAGAAATCGAGATAGCCCCTCAAGCGGACCAATGATGATGGCCGCATATATCTCATCAAAGTAGTATTTGCCGCTGAAAAGCCGCCCGAGCGGGAGAAGTGCTTGATAAATCTGCCCCGGTATTGACCGTGCTTGCGTATATAAGAAGAGAGCCAAACCGACGCCCAAGAGCCCGACCCAAGAATGAATAAGCGCGCTGACAATTCCTTCAGAGGAATGGCCTCGGCCGACTGGAAGAACGGCAGCTAGGTAGTGA
>CAZPBV010000294.1:0-4387 GCA_964584675.1 uncultured Bdellovibrionales bacterium | reverse complement strand
GGACAAGACCGCATAGATAAACAACACTCTGCAGGAAAGCTTACTGCTCGAGAGCGTCTCGAATTGCTTCTCGACCCGGCAAGTTTTATGGAACTTGATCGTTTGGTGACTCACCAGTCCACCAACTTCGGTCTCGATCAAAAGAAGTTCTACGGTGACGGAGTTGTTACCGGCTCGGGGCGAATTCAGGGCCGCCCGGTTTATGTTTTCGCGCAAGATTTTACTGTTTTTGGAGGCTCCCTTTCGGCGGCCCATGCCCGAAAGATTGTTAAAGTGATGGACTTGGCGGTGAGCTCGGGCTGCCCCATTATTGGACTCAACGACTCAGGGGGCGCCCGTATTCAGGAAGGTGTCGAGAGTTTGGGAGGATATGCTGATATCTTTTTGCGTAATGTCTTAACCTCGGGGGTGGTCCCGCAAATCTCTCTCATTTTGGGCCCCTGCGCAGGCGGAGCTGTCTATTCCCCGGCTATTACCGACTTTGTGCTCATGGTTCACGAGAAGAGCCACATGTTCATTACCGGACCTGATGTTATTAAGCAGGTTACCAAGGAAGACGTTTCAAAGGAGGAACTTGGTGGCGCGATGACACACCAAGCGGTGAGCGGCGTTGCACATCTAGTTGCTGATAGTGAAGAGCATGCGCTGACAATGTGCCGGGAACTTCTCAGTTTTATTCCAAGCAACAATCTTGACGACGCACCTCGAAGGACAACTGCTGATCTTGTCGACCGAGTGTCGCCCGAGCTCAACTCCGTCGTTCCAGAGGAGTCTAACCGTCCGTATGATATGCACGCCATAGTGAGAACGGTGGCTGACGAAAGCTATTTTTTTGAGATTCAGCCTGATTACGCTGCCAACATCATATGTGGATTTGTGCGCCTTAATGGCTATTCTGTCGGGATCGTTGCCAACCAACCAAGTAGTCTCGCGGGCTGCTTGGATATCAACGCCAGCGTCAAGGCGGCACGTTTTGTGCGCTTTTGCGATGCCTTTAATATCCCCCTTCTTACCTTCGTTGATGTTCCCGGGTTCTTGCCCGGTGTGAGCCAAGAGCACGGCGGCATTATTCGCCATGGTGCCAAACTGCTCTACGCATACGCCGAGGCCACGGTGCCAAAGGTCACCATTATTACCCGAAAAGCTTACGGGGGCGCGTATGATGTCATGAGCTCGAAGCATATTCGAGCAGACTTCAATTTCGCTTACCCCACGGCTGAGGTGGCAGTTATGGGCCCGGAGGGCGCGGTAAGCATTATTTCCAGGCGCGAAATTGACGAGGCTCAGCGTAGTGGCAAGGGACCGGAGGTACGGGCCCGGCTTATTTCAGAATATAAGGAGAAGTTTGCCAATCCCTGGAAAGTCGCTGAGCTCGGCTTTATCGATGCGGTTATAGAACCATCTGAAACTCGCCCGCGAGTCATTGAAGCGTTTGAACTTTTGCGTGGTAAACGCGCCGAGAATCCCAAGAAGAAGCATGGCAACATTCCGCTCTAAGGAAAGTCACATGAAGAGCAAGAAGGTGCTATCAGAATCGGGTCAGGACCTTTCCTCAGATGATTGTGCTGTTCCTTTCATTCCAGCATGGGACCTTCTCGAACAACAAGCGTTAACCACAGAGGAGGCGGCTTGCGTGGCGATTACTCTTCTTCAGAGGGGCATTTTTGCAGGCCCTTCCCCATCGCCTTACGGGCTCTGGCAAATTCAGGGCCGCATTGAAAGTATTTCGCGTAGGCTTTAGACAGGAAGACCACCATGAATAGCTACGAAGTCACCGTTAATGGTCGCACCGTAAAGGTGGAGGCCGTTTCGCGTACTGCAACTACGCTCTCATTCGTCGTGCAAGGGAAACGCTACGATGTCGAGGTTTCTGCTATCCAACAGGCCATGAGGAACGGTCCAGATCGCACGACACTCCCGTCCCGCCCCCCGGCGCCGGCTCGAAACTCGAAAACAGATAACAACCCGGATATGGTGATTGCTCCCATGCCCGGCATTATAAGCGCTATACTGGTCTCTCCGGGTCAAGCAGTCCAAGCTCGTCAGCCGTTGCTTGTGATTGAGGCAATGAAAATGGAGAACAATATCACCGCACCTCGCGAGGGCATGGTGAAGGAAATTCACGTCACTGTCGGCCAGGAAGTTGAGAACGCGCGCCTGTTGGTGAGTCTTCAATAGGAGTAATTCGACTATGGAGGCACGTATACTATACTTAAGGACATTTTAACCCACGGCAAGGGAGGCTATCGCCACATGGGCGGCTTGCGACTGCTCACCTGGTTCACGATAATTTCCGCCGGCCTCGGTTCGTTTGCCGTATCCGTTATATCGGCAAGTATAGACGTCTGCTCTGCCTTCATAGTCATTCCGACAGCAATCTTTGCTCTTGCAGCCCCACAGGTAGCCATTCCCCTATTCCTCGCCAGCCTGCCCGTATTTGGAAATCGTCCCGGGTCCCCACAGTCCTATTACTTGCTCCTTGGAGCCTCAGGTCTTACGGCCGGCTTGAGTGTAAGACTTCTCCGCCGCCTGATTGGAGCACCACCTTCGCAAGGTGAAAATCTTCTCTCTCTCTACTGTTTCGTTTCGACACTCAGCTTAACCGGACTTCCGTGGCGAGAGATATATCCCCAATTTTTGGCTCAAGTCTCCTCTTGGTCTGATTTCTCCGCTCTCGCCTTTGCTCTTCGGCCCTTCCTCGTCGCTCGCGAGGAACAGTGGCAATATGCCGTTCTTTCGGTGCACTGGACACTCATATCGGCAACGCTGGCCCTCAGTATTGCTACCCTCGCTCGCTCCAGCGGTCGTTTCCTACGCCACTGCATTTCCGCCCTGCTGGGAGGATTGCTTGCATCTCTCATCGTCGGACTTCTGGACTACTATTCGCTTATTGACCTCCATTGGTTGCGCGCTCTTGACCCTGTTGTAAACCCACAGGATAAGCAATTTCGCCTTCAGTCGTTCTTTGGGCACTCAGGTTGGTTTGCGGAATATGTAACGCTCAGCGCCCCAGTCGTCTTGGCTTTTTTACTTTTGCCTTTCCGATACTCCCTGCGCGTTACTCTCATCATCGCCACACTCCTGCTCGGCGAGTTCGTGCTCATTTTAACTTTCCAGCGGGGAGGATGGGTCTCCTATCCTTTAACTCTGGCGGCGGTCTGGTCCGCGGTCTATGTAACCAGGCGGTTAGAACAGGGCGATCAGAGTATCTGGCCGGCGCTTCGCTCCTCAACACTCAAGATTCTCGTGACGCTTCCTCTGACGGTGATTCTCAGCGTAGCGTTGGTGTCAGGCCTCGCTCACATGGGCTTTATCGGCTCTTCCAATCGTTTTGACGTCAGCGCATATACGCAGCGGCTGCGCGACATCCAAAAGGCATCCGACCGTACCCAGTTTATGCAGGCGGGATGGAAGCTTGGTCTCTTGCAACCCATCTTCGGAAATGGGTCCGAGTCCTTCGCCTTTACGTATCGCAGGGAATTCAACGATCCTGAGGGCAGCTATTACAACCAGATCATCCTGCCGCTTCACGGCTCAGCGCATAATGTTTACATGCAGACGTTCGCCGGCAAGGGACTGGTCGGCCTTTTCAGTTTGCTCGCTTTGTCCGGATATTTGCTCGTTGGCCTATTACGCTCAGTTCTTCAACCATCACCCCTTCCTCTTGAGCGCCGGGTTATCTCTTTGCTTGGAGCCGCCTCTTTGGTTGCCTTCCTTATTTACGGTCATGTGCAAGAAGTATTCTACGTCCAGTCGCTGCAGTTTCTCTTTTTTGCGGTCTGTGGAATCTCCATGGCCGTATTGCCAATGAAAGAATCTCTTTGCCGCTCTCGCAGCCTTCTGTTTACATCGCTGCTGGCGGCCCTTGCCCTTCACCTATGGCTCAAGCCTCCTCCTCGAACGGCGGACACAGACTATGGCTGTTATCCCGAAGAACGCGGCGCCGATGCTACTTTTCGCTGGTGCGGCCCCCACGCCCGCATTTCGTTTTCTGATATGCCGTCCGGCGCCAACCGCCTGCTGCTCACTATTCAGATGGGCCCATCGCCCTTTCCAGCCAATGAAGTAACTATTCAGGCCCGATCTTCTCAACACACCCGGAGCGAAATACCCGTCTCCTCTCAAGGACGTTATAAAATAGAAATTCCTATCCTTGCCGCGCCGCCTTCTCCGATATCGGTCAGTCTTGCAACTGCCAGTTATTTTATTCCCGCCAAAGATTTCAAGAATTCCGCTGACTACCGAATTCTTTCATACCGAATTCTTTCGCACGAATGGCAAAGCAATCAGTGAGCCCGCTCTGTTCCACCTAAAAGGCAATATTCAGAGTAATATACTCGCCGCCAATGAATTTGCCTGGTTCGTGCGGCCTCTGCAGCGCCAAGTA
>CAZPBV010000293.1:0-4390 GCA_964584675.1 uncultured Bdellovibrionales bacterium | reverse complement strand
GAAGTGATATTCCTTGTAGCCCCGTCGAAGGAGGCGGAGAATACCCGATAGCATCGAGAATGGTCGGCATGACATCGAGAGAGGATACCGGTGTCTCCACTGTTCGTTTGGCGACGATACCAGGTCCGCGCATTATAAGCGGAATATGGACAAGCTCTTCATAGAGAGTGCGAGTGTGCCCGAGCCATCCGTGCTCAAAAAATTCTTCTCCGTGATCGGCGGCCAGAATCACCAAAGTGTTTGGTGAGAGCGACTTGCTATCCAAGAATTTAAGGAGCTCGCCAATGTAGAAATCAGTATAAGCAATCTCTTCACGATACAGATTGCGCAGATATTCCTTGTCATCTGATTTTAGGGTGGGAATGAGATTTCGTAGTTCCCGAATATCCTGCCCTGGAAATAGCGGGCCGGCATAGCCCGCGGTTTTGTTGAATTGCTCATGATGCTGATAGTCGTAGTGCGGATCGAAATAGTGGCAGAAGAGGAAAAAAGGTTCCTTGGGATCACTTTCGAAATGTTTGGAAAGCACGTCGATAGCGTCAGCAGTTACCTGGTGCGACGTGGTACTGTTATGGACGTTTTTAGTAAGCTTGACCATTTGATAAGATGAGAATCCACGCCCGAAACCGCTTTTGGGAGCAACGAGGGTATGGCTGACTACCCCGGCGGTGAAGTAGCCCTGCTTTTGGAGCAATTCAGCTAAAACGGGCCCTTCGGGCTTAAAGGGAGAGTGAATTGACGTGACTTTGTGTTGGGCGGGAAAAAGCGAGGTAAGCAAGGAAGCAATGGACGGCTTGGTCCAAGAAGAAGTCGAATAGGCTCGTTTAAAAACAGCGCCGCCGGAACCCAATTGATCAATGAAAGGGCTATCGCTCTCTTTTAAGGCACCCTTGCCGAGATATCTATATCCGAGAGTGTCGACAACGATGAGGACGACATTCGGACGACTACTTTCCGCCCAAAGAGGAGCGGTAAAAGTAGCTAATCCGCACAGAAAAACAGAAGTGATCCAGTAACGGCATGCTTTAGGTGTCATTATAAGTATCCCAGGGTTTTAAGTTCCTCAACTTCTTCGGGGTTGAGCGGTTGAGAGGACTGATTTTGGGGAGATCCCGTTGAGGCGTTCAGCATCTCCTGAAGCTTGTTATTCAGTAAGGCCTCCTCGTTCATGCCAGAGCCGGAGAGGTTGTTGAGCTCAAAAGGATCCTCTTGAAGATCAAAAAATTCATCCTGTGCTTTTGTATGGTCAATAAGTTTGTATCGCTCTGACTGAAGGCTAAAGACGTCCCCCTCCTCCCATTCCTTACGAAAGGTTTCGGTATCTTTTGGGCGACGCTGAGAAAAAGCGAGAATGCCGTCCCCGGCTTCAACGTTGTCGCTCGGTTTAGTTTGTTGGTTTGATCGCCCCGCTTCTTCAATGAGTGGGACAAGAGAGTGCCCATGAAATTTGAAGCGGTCGGATGGTAGCGATTTCCCCAGCATGTCGGCAAGAGTAGGAAAAATATCCACTGAACGAACCATCGTGTGTACTCTCAAAGCGCTTCGATCAACGTTTTTCGATGAGATAATAAGAGGCACATGGAGTTGCTCGTTATAAATATGTTCACCGTGGCCGTTATAGTTATGATTTCCAAGCCCTTCTCCATGATCGGCGGTGATAACCCAGGTCAAGTTACGATCGAGACCTCGCTCGCTCAAAAAGGAGTTGAGGCGCGAGAGCTCATCGTCTACGTAGCGGATGCGCCTGTCATAGTTATTCATTACCTCGAGCACTTTTTCGCGAGATCTATGGAAGTCGAGAGGGATTTGGTGTTTGTTTAGAGTATGGGAGAGAATTACATCCGCGTCTGAGTCACCAAAAGTATGAAGGTACTGCTCGGGCAAGCTCGCTTTTCCCTCCCACTCATGCACATCATAAAAGTGTAGCCAGAGAAAGAAAGGTTTATGGTTTTGGAGTGACTCAAGAGCATGGATCGCACGATTGACCTGCTGAGTTGCGTTGCGATACCAAAAACGCTTTGAGATTTTCGCTTCAGGAATATCCTTGGCTGGGTCAAACAGGGGGAAGCCAACCTTCCCTTCCATAAAGCGAACAGCAGGGAGCGCAACGGATGCGTATCCGGCCTCCTCCAAAAAGTGAAAGAGCGTATAAGGGCCCTCGGAGAGCATATCGTGGTTCTTGAGAACTCCGTGTTCAAAGGGAAACAGAGAGGTAAACATGCTTGTATGCGATGGAGCCGTATGCGAAGAAGCCGAGATGTCCTTCTCGAAAATGACCCCGCGGCCGGCCAGAGAACTTACCAGAGGGGCCGTCTTGCGCGGATAACCATATATATCCAGGTGATCGGCGCGAAGTGTGTCAATGGTAACAAAGAGAATGCTTTGTGAAGGCGCGGTTTCCGTCTTAGGGCCTGAACAGGCCGCCAGCATGACCAGGCCAAGGGAAAAAATGGTTTTCAGCAGCATTGCCATTAAAATTCGTCTTTCTCGTAATTTTTGTCATCAGCCGAAATAATGCCGCGAGCTTCTTTGAATTTTGGAGAAATTGTCCCCTTTGGAAACTTGAACGATGTCGTTCCTCGTATTCTTTTTACCAGCTCTAATAGATCACCGGAAAGGGCGTTTCGAAAGATTGTGTATGCCGGATCGTCAACACGATTTGTCAGCTCGAAGGGATCGATATTTAAATCATAGAGCTCGTCAATATCGCCAAGGTTATGAATGAACTTAAATTGCTGCGTACGGAGCGCCATAAAGGGAACACGTCCTTTGGTTCGCCATCCCTCCAGGAGGAGGCTTGTGCGTGGTGGTATCCGTCCATCAAGAATGCCAAGCAACGAAACACCGTCCACTTCCGAGCGCGGGGGAAGTTTGGCAAAGTCAAAGATGGTCGGAGCAAGATCGATATTGGCCGCTAAATGGTCCGTATTAACGGTGCCGCCTGAGATGCGAGCTGGATAGCGCATGGCAAGCGGAACTCTTACCGCTTCCTCATAAGCGCTATCTTTGCTCTTCAAGTTATGTTCGCCTCGTAAAACCCCGTTGTCTGAAATATAAATAACAAGCGTGTTATCAAGCGCTCCTGCCGATTGGAGGTCATCAAGAATAGTATTAACAGTCTCGTCAAGAGCTTTGAGGCACGTTTGCTGCTTGGCGCGAAAGTGCATAGCATGAGCCCTCTCGTCTTTGCTTAACGTCCCAATCTCTTGGAGCCCATGAGGTTTCTTACTTAAGTCGCTCTCGGCAAAGTTCGGCTTTTGCGCCAGAGACCCCTTCGGTTCCACCAGTTTTGCATGGGGTGGGGGAATGGCAGGCGAATGCGGGGCATTGGGAGCAAAAATGAGAATCCATGGATTCTTGTGTTGGGTAGCTACTTTGATGAACTGACGAGCATAGTCTCGAAAGGCGTAGGTTGAGTAGGAGTCTTCCACCTGCCAGCGGCCCTGGACATTCAGTCTCGGTTTGAGGTAGTCGACACTCCCGTCTTCAAAACTGACCCAATAGTCGAACTCCCGGCGTGGGGTGCCGTCACTGGTATTGAGATACTTCCCTACCAGTCCCGTATAGTACCCGCTCCGTCGTAGGTATTCGACCAGAGTGGGTTTGAGAAGGACATAGCGATTCCCAATAACCTCATGCTTCGAGGCGTACATGCCTGTTAGAATGCTGGCGCGGCTTGGGCAGCATGATGAGGTAGTGACGAAGGCATTTTTGAACCATGCGCCTTGGTTAAAAATACGCTCCTCAACGTGCGGCATGACCCCCTCGAGGTCATCGAATGTCTGGTCATCGCTTACAATGAGGAGTATGTTTGGGCGGGATTCCGCAATAGCCTCGCCACAAGGAAGATACGCCGCCATTAAAAAGGGAAGAACCCCAAAAGCTGCTAACACACCACTGCGGCTCATTCAACATATCCAAGAGTTTTAAGTTGTTCTAACGTTGCTGGATCAACGGATACGCTCACTGCGGTATTGCCGTGAATCTTGTTTTTTTCAATAGCATCTTCAAGCGCCTGGACCCCTCGATGGGCATGGGATATTTCGAGGTTCATTTGATCATTTTGTTCGAAGCGATCTGACTGAAGATGGAAGAGTTCCTCTTTGATTTCCCCCTCTTTCGGAGCGGTTCTAATATAGTGCCAGTCATTCTCAAAAACGACCGAGCGCACTTCCGAGCGAAAATGCTCAGGGGGTCTCAAAAGTTCAGAAGCAATAGAGCGGCCTCGTGCTTCGGACCTCAAGAACGAAAGCAGGCTCATCCCTTGCCAGTGCTCGTTGCTCGGAAAACCGAATAGCTCTGCCGCGGTTGGAAGCACGTCAATCAGGCTCACGGCGTCACCAACTTGCGCGGGAATTGCGCCCGGAATAATAAGCAGAAGTGGAACATG
>CAZPBV010000292.1:0-4408 GCA_964584675.1 uncultured Bdellovibrionales bacterium | reverse complement strand
AAAAGCAAGGCATGGTATAGCCGCTCCCCACTCGCATCATGCTCGGAGTTTCAGGATTTGTTACCGGCTGGTGGCCGCTAGTTATCGCCCTATTTGTGGGAATGGCGTGGCTGATTGGCTGGTATTATCGTCAACCTGCGGGCAGGGATCGAATTGATCGTTACCTACTCAAAGCCCCCCTGTATGGACCAATCTTTGTAAAAATCAGCACCGCGCGAGTGTCCCGCACTCTTGGCACCCTGCTTTCAAGCGGGGTGGGGCTTCTAACAGGTTTGGAGATTACAAAAAACATAGTCAGCAATATTCATGTTGTGCGTTCTCTTGAAGACGCCCAGGAAGGGGTCAGGGAAGGACGCAGTCTTGCCAAGGAACTTGGTCGCAGCGGCATTTTTCCGCCTATGCTTTCTCATATGGTAGCCGTCGGAGAAAAAAGCGGCGAGCTTGAGAGCATGCTCACCAAAGCCGGCAAAGCTTATGAAAATGAAGTAAACGCACTGTTGTCGGGGATTACGCGCCTGATTGAGCCCCTCATGATGATCGGTGTAGGAGGTGTGGTGCTTTGCATTGTGATTTCAGTTCTTCTACCTATGGCAGATCTCATCGATATGGTACAGAAGTAGCCGATTGTGCTGCCCCTGAACCTATACTACTATTATTGAGGGGTAATCGGACCACTATAAGAGATCATATCATATGAGAAACAAGCACAGGCTATTGCGGAAGGCCGTTAGTTATTCATCTCCCATGGCTCGCCGTCTGCCCCAACGAGGGTTGACATTAGTTGAGATCATGGTGGTCCTCATCATTCTTGGTCTCGTCATGGCGTGGATAGGCAGTAAAATGATAGGTGCCGGCGATAAAGCAAAACGCCAGATAACAGAGCTCAAAATTAAAGATCTCGGAAATCTCATCTCTCAATTTCAGCTTCAGTACAATGCGCTCCCCCAAAATGTTGACGAACTTACCCACTGCTCAGAACGGACCGGTTCGTCCTGCATTCCTCTCACTAATGAGGAAAATATTAAAGATGGATGGGGCAACCGTTTTATGTACACGCTTGAAGAGGGCGGGCGGCGCTATCGGTTGAAGAGCTATGGAGCAGACGGCAAGGAGGGCGGAGAAGGTGCTGATTCCGATCCCTTCGGCACAGGTCCGTAGACTACATTGAGTTATTGCAAATCTTTTTATCGATATTTCTTGCCCCTAGCTCGGACTCCTCACCAGCCGGAGTCCGGGCTTGGTATTAGCTCGGCTGGCGCCCAGCAACCCATTCATGGTTGTGGCGCAGGCGGCTTTACCTTGATCGAGCTCATTATTGTCATCATGATATTTGGAATTATTGCCACCTTGGTGGGGACTCGCCTGGGCACCTTTACTTTTTGGCGAGAGGAAGCTTTTATTCGACGGTTGGCAGAAACAATAGATTTTTTGCATCATCAGGCGGTTGTTGATCAGGCCTTCTATCGTCTTGAGTTCAATTTTGATGAAAGCACTCCTCGCTATTCTATCGGTATTCTCAAAGCAGATACTGAAGTTGAAACGGGAAGTCTTGCTGAAATCGCATCCGATGCCGGGAATCTCAGCCTCGAACTTGCGTCTTTTCTGAGCCCGTCGCTCGGAAAGACCCAGACGGTGATTCCCCCTCCGGCTTTTCCTTCCTTAGCTGATCCTGTGGACCTCCCAAGTGGAGTTACGTTTCGAGATATCAGAACCGCTCGCGGACTGTATGAACCGAAACAAGGAGAAACTGCCTATATTCTTTTTTCTCCTCGCGGTTTCTCGGAATTCGCCGTCATTCACCTCAAGATGAGCCAAGGTAACGAGGTGACGCTACTGATCAATTCCTTTACCGGCATTGCTGAAATATATCGCTCATACCAGGACTTTGAGTGGGGGTACCATGCAGCTACACATGAAGCAACGTAGGGGTCTGCCTTCACAGTGCCATCCTGCTTTTGTTTCCTCCGCAAGCTTGGGCGGATCAGATTCCGACTCGCGCGCGGCCAACCAGTCCGCTGGCTTCACCTTGCTTGAGATCACTTTTGCGATATTGATTTTGGCAGGTTCCTTGACCGTTCTTCTGGGCCTACAGTCATCCTCCGTGCAGCGAACCATTCGTGATCAACACAAACAGCAAGCAATGCTCATGGCCCGGCAGATCCTGGCGGCTGTTGAGTCTGCGCGCGAACCTCCTGACGTGGGCAGCTCCTCTGGAACAGCCCGAGAGATTTTTGAGAAGACGCTGCAGGGCCGTGAGCCCGATAGACGGCAAGACTCCCCTGCCGACCTCTATCAGGCCGATCTGGTTGTAGAAAAATGGCAGCTGCCTGGTATCGACGCAGATATTATTCGGCGGCTCCGCTTGACCTTGTCTTGGTCGGATAACCCGCTAGACTCACTTGCCGTATATTATTTTTTTGCGCCCCAACCCAATGAGGAAGAGTAAAGAAACTACACTACGTCAGTCCTCTCTCCAGCCTCAGTCTGAGCTAAGAGAACGTGCATTTACCTTAATCGAGGTCAGCATTGCCATTCTCATTCTCGGACTGATTTTGACTGTGGCATATTCTTCCTTGGGCCAAATAATTCGCAGCAAACAGTTTCTCGACGACAAGCGCGATGGAACAGTTATAGCCAATTCCATACTCATCCGCATTACCAGAGAGTTTCAGCTCATGCACTTTCAACCCGGGACAACCATCATATTGCCTGAGGATACGCCGGCAGAACGCCAGCAATCAGTTGGGGCTCTTGATGCCCAGGAGCATTCCATGGATGGACGGCGCTCAGACAGCATTATGTTCCTTGCTCTCGAGGGGGGGCAGTACTTGCCTGACGGCGGCACTCATTCGGGGATTGTTCAAATTTCTTATCATGTTGAGAAAAATGCTCCCGGTAATGGGTTCGGTCGTCGCAACACCCAATCTCTCGCTAACACGAATGAATGGTATTTGGTGCGGGAGGAAATCCCTTACATCCGACCGGCCGAGGAAGCGTATAAGAAATTGATTTCCTTCCCCGTTACCTCGCACTTATATTCCATTGCTTTCGAATACTTTGACGCTGAGAAGGAGGAATGGGTGACATCGTGGGGAGAAGACCGGAGGGGGCGGGCTCCGCGGCTGCTTCGATTCACCCTTCAGACCCTATCACCGAAGGGAATTCTTGACACCTTTTCGACGATGGTCCCCTTGCAGTCGTCGATGAGATAGCACAAAGCGGCTTTTATCAAAAATATCGGTTTGGATTTTCAAGACCCAATGGCGAGGGACTGATAACTTACGAAAGTGTGGAAAAACGGGCAGCAATGGAACCAGCATTTCATCCCTGCCCGAGTTTTTCGTTATCATGGCGCCACTTTTCGCCATTCATCATCACCATTGGTTTCCTTGCGCAGTCGGTAGGTGTCGCCGTCCTCTAACTGAGCATCTTGCTCCTTCGCATCGTCTGTGGATACGGCGATATAGGGCTTATTTTGATCGATCCCGCTGATGGTGATTCGATCATTACCGTTGTAAATGGTTATTGTTCTCGATAGCGTTGCGTCACCATCTCCATAAGGCGTAACTTCAACTGTTACCTTGTTTCGGCCAAAGCGAAAGCTACTCTGTTTTGTAAAGTCCCACGTATCGCCGTCACTTTCGTTTACGTGCGGATCCCCCCAAATTCGCGTCACTTTGCCTGAAGGACTGGTAATGGTCCATGCCTGATCTTTTCCTTCGCAGGTGATGATATAGCCATCCTTGGTTTTTACCTCAACTTGACCACCATCCTTGACCTGCGCGGAGAGATTTCTAAGGCCTCGCCTCGTTATCGAGCGGGACTCATTATCTACACAGCCACATTTCGGGTCATCAAAAGAAGCATCGCCGTTATCAGGGACGCTAGGATCGGAGACATCTGAAGATGAACCATCAATAGAAGTTTCACCACTGGAATCATCCGCACCAGAGGGGCTCTCTGCGGTATCGGTAGTACTGGCATCATCAGCAGGCAAAGGAGTAGTGCCCCCTCCCTGTTGTGTTTGACCGCTAGTCCCCTGGAAGAGACTGATGAGCGTCTGAAAGAGCTGCATCATGTACTGGAGCATATTTTGTAAGTTGTTCTGCTCCCTATCCTTTCGATGTCCTCTCATTCGTTGTCCACCGAAAACCGAGTTCATTGAGTGCAACGAAGGCGATCCCATGTCGACGGCGTCGGATCGCGTTCTTCTTGGGCCCTGAGCTGTCTGGGTAAGAGTATAGCCAGAAAAATTTTGCGAATTAATAGCTTCCATACTGATCCTCCAAATAGTTTACTTACATTATAGAAGGGCCAGAGGGTGGTTTTCCCTATTCTAACTCTCGGAATCAAAACACCTCCCAAGGCGAGAGTAGAACCTTACCTTCCGTCATGTCGAGCACGTTCG
>CAZPBV010000291.1:999-4424 GCA_964584675.1 uncultured Bdellovibrionales bacterium | reverse complement strand
AACGGAAGGGATTCTGGCTATAGACGAACGCGAACTCTGCGAACACTATCGCTCTCAGACTCCCGCACCCGCATGGGCAAAATCAGAGGTTATTCTTAACGCTTGGCAAGCCCATGCGCTCGAAAGAATTCAAGAGGCTCTGGATGCCCGCGCCTTTAAGGTGATTGTCTTACACGGAGTAACCGGGAGTGGAAAAACCGAGGTTTACATTGAGGCAATTCGCCGCGCGTTGTCCCAAAATCGTGCTGCCTTGACTATTGTGCCGGAAATCGCACTGACGCCCCAGCTTTTAGATCGATTCCGAGCGCGTATTCCAGAAGAACTGGCCGTCCTGCATTCGGCCATCAACCCAAGAGCTCGCTGGGATGCGTGGCGTGCGCTTCTCGATCAGAGATTGCGATTGGCAGTCGGGGCACGTTCGGCGGTTTTCGCCCCTCTCGATAACCTCGGGATTATTGTTGTCGATGAAGAACATGATGCCAGTTACAAACAGAATGAGGGTTTACGCTATAATGCCCGCGATGCCGCCATTATGCGAGCAAAGTTTGAGGGGTGTCCCATTATTCTTGGCTCGGCAACCCCTTCACTTGAGTCATACTTCAAGTCGTTACAAAAAAAGTACCTGTATCTGTCGCTGCCGTCTCGCCCCGGGTCTATACAAAAACCTTCCCTCTCCCTGGTCGATTTGAATCGTACGAAACCTTGGGAAATGCCGTCGAAGAATGTATCCCCTGTGCTCCATACAGCGCTTGGCGAGACCATCGGACGAGGAGAACAAACTTTCATTTTGTATAATCGACGCGGATTCGCCAACTATCTCCAATGCAGTGAATGTGAAGCCACGGTCGAATGTCCGAATTGTTCAGTGACACTAACCCTCCATCAATCAATTAAAGCCCTTCTTTGTCACTACTGTGGGCTTTCCATTACCCCATCTTCTCACTGCCATGCGTGCGGCAAATCATCGGTCGAGGAGCGCGGAGCCGGAACGGAGAAAGTCTTTGACGAAATTCAATCTTTATTCCCATCCGCTCGCATTGCCCGCCTTGACCGGGATGCTGCCCTCGACATGCCTTCCTACCGATCTATTCTGGATAGGGTTCGAGACGGTCAGACCGATATCTTGGTGGGCACCCAGATGATTGCCAAAGGCCACGATCTTCCGGGAGTAACTCTTGTCGGCATCGTCGATAGCGATATTGGATTACACATGCCGGACTTTCGAGCAGCCGAGCGCACGTTTCATCTTCTCTTACAGGCGGCTGGAAGATCAGGGCGCGGAGACAAACCCGGCCGGGTAATAATTCAAACCCGAGTACCCCGCCACCCAAGTATCACGGCAACATTGTCTCATGATTTTACTTCGTTTGCTGAGCGTGAACTGCGAACGAGAGAAATCATGGGCTTCCCGCCGTTTTCGCAACTAGTTCGTATTGTTGTTTCATCATCGGACAAAGACATCGCCCTGGGTCGCATCCGAGATATCACCACATGTATTAACCAGCATGTAAGCACCGAGCGGCTTCCGGTAGTCATATCGGGGCCGGCGCCTGCACCCCTCAGAAGGCTTAAAACCTTGTGGCGATTTCACCTTATTCTTAAGAGCCCGAGCCGTGTCGCCCTGAACGGCACTGTCCGTGCAGTTCAGGGGATGCGATCCGGCGGAAAAGAAGTGCGTGTGATTTTCGATATCGATCCCCTCGATATGCTGTAATCACCATTGGGAATCAAATTCCCTTGCCTTCCGATTTCCTCATTAACTGTTCTTCCAGTTTGTGCGGCAAACCGCCAAAGGCGCCGTTTGACATAAGTAGGATAACATCACCTTCGCGCGCTTCAGCAAGTAGCGTTACGGCAATCGCATGGGGACTTGGAAGGGCCCGGCAGGGTATGCCGCCGGCAGAGACAGCGCCGGCTAGATCAGAAACATTTATCAAATCAATCCCGGTATCGGAAGCGCGAGTCTGAACCTCACACAATATAACTTGCTGGGCGCCGTTAAAAGCCTGCTGATACTGGCTTTGAAACACCTTTCTCCGGCTGGTATTCGAGCGCGGCTCAAAAACCGCAATTAAACGTCTTTCCGGATACCACGCCCGAACGGCAGCAATCGTCTCTCTCACCGCAGTTGGATGATGCGCAAAGTCCTCAATGAGCACCACCGGACCATCAAACCGCACATCCTGACGCCGCTTCACGCCGCGGAACTGAGGCAAAATTTGAGTAATTGGCTCAATAGGAATCGACAGAGCGTCCGCTGCCGCAAGAATGGCAAGAGCATTTTTAGCATTGTATTCACCCGGGATGGACAACTCAAAATCAATCCGCGTCCCTCGCAAATCCACACTCACCTGCTGAGAACGACCATGTGCACGCGTCGATATGAGTCGATAATCCGCCGACTCGTGTTTACCAAAGGTAACGACACGACCCTTTCCCTGCGTCCTCCAGTTCCGTATCAACTCACCCATGTTGGCATCGTCATTACACACAACTGTCACCCCGGAAGACTTCATTGCGATCACTTGCTTGGTAAATTCGCTCTGTATGCTCTCCAGATCAGAATATATGTCCGCATGGTCGAACTCTATCGAAGTTATTACAAAAACATCCGGCCGGTAGAATGAGAACTTTGGCACTTTGGCAAAAAAACTGCTGTCATATTCATCTCCCTCGACAACACTGATGGCCCCGGCTCCAACATGTAAACTTCGTCCCAGATTATGGGCAACGCCGCCAATAAAATAGCTCGGCGCCAGCCCCACGTTTTCAAATACAAACGCCCCCAGAGCCGTCGTGGTAGTCTTCCCATGGGTTCCCGCAATAACGACAGAGCGACGATGCGCAATCGCTACTTCGGCAAGAACACTTGGAAATATGGAGTAGCAGACACTCAATTCCTGAGCGCGCTGCACCTCGGGATTCGTCGCCACTACTGAGTTACCGATAACGACGAGATCGAGCTCATCGGAAATATGCTCGGCACGATACCCGTGGAGGCATTGAATGCGCGCTTCATCCAAAAGGTGGGACATGGGCGGGTAAAATTCCTTATCACTGCCGGATACTTGAAATCCTGCTTCACCCAACATGACCGCCAACTGGGCCATGGCTACCCCGCAAACGCCGATAATATGAACACGTCCTCCGGCAGGAACGTTTGACAAGGGGGTAATTCCACTAACGCTGAACACTGCACTTCATCCCTATTTCCCGCGTCCAGCTGCCGACTCGGCCTCTGAGAATTTCTCAAAGAGCTGGGCATACTCAATATCAAGCGCATCGTAACGGCGCTTCATGATAAAGTATTGCTCATTGCCCTGTTCGATTTGCACGAGCAACATGTCTATTCTTTCCAAGGTCTGCAACAACTCCGCCTTCATGGACTGAACTTTTTCGTGCAATTCTGCATTAGCGGTAATCTC
>CAZPBV010000291.1:0-989 GCA_964584675.1 uncultured Bdellovibrionales bacterium | reverse complement strand
TCTTCGAAGAAAGCTCCTTTTCCTTCTTTTGAAGGATATTGATTTCTTCCTTCGTTTCTATCCCGCTCGCTTCCAGCTCACGCTCAATCTCTTCTAACTCGCGAAGCCGTCCTTCGACTGTCTCCAATTCAGCCTGAGTAATAGTAACCCTGCCTCGTTCCGTCTTTAATGCTTCCTTCAACTGAATAAGAGCCTGCCCCTTGGAGCGAACCTCGCTGACCGGCACGAGCTCGGAAATCATGGACTCAACTTTCGACAAGAGAGTCTTACGCTCATCCCGTTGGCGGCCGACTTCTTCAAGATCGGACTGCCCGCCTCCGGCACTTCGAAGGACCAAAAAAGTAATCAAACCTGCGCCAGCAAGCGCCTCGACCACACCAGCAACAACTAACAAAGCGCTCATGGGTTGCCTTCCTCCTGATCGTCGGAAGAATGCGTTGTCGAATCATCGGGCGCCGATTCAGAAGGCGCTTCCTCTAATTTTTCAATTTCTTCGAGGGGCGTCTCAGCCTTTGGCGCTTCGCTCGCCCCGCCGCCGCCGGACGTCGCCTGCCCAGGGGCAGAAATGCGATCTGAAAAGATTGGATCAAGCAAATCGATTTCAGTAAAAGCCATCTTCTGCTCCAATGCAGAGATCCCCTGAAAAACAGCATCGGGGATTGGAGGAAGGGGAGCCGCATTTGAAGTTTTACCCCTCACACGTTTGAAGAGAACAAAGACAAACCCGACCGACCCAATATTAGCTATGGTGACTATCAATAGTTCAACAAGCGGAAATCCCTGCTCCTTCTTCTCTTCCACAACCTGCACCATCACAGCCGCAGGGGCCTCGCCGGTAGAGGTTCTATTAAATTTGACAATAGAGCTTTCTTCTTTCCTTGTTTTCTTCTGCTTTTCCTCAGCAACCATGGTCGCTTGAAGGGAGAAGAGTCCATCGGCTGGAAGCACAGCCGCCGATACTTCATACTCCAGCGGATCATGCCCTTTCT
>CAZPBV010000290.1:2529-4441 GCA_964584675.1 uncultured Bdellovibrionales bacterium | reverse complement strand
ATATGACCGGCCAAATTGTTGGGGTAAATGGCGGTTTGTATATGTAGTAATTCCAGGAGCTTAAAGCGTCAAGTATAGTCCTGCATACTTGACTAGAGGCATGGTTTGTCTATAACTGATGCTTGCAGTTGTGGCTCTCGACTTAAGTGAAGGAGCATTTCTAGCAAGGAACGGCCGCGCCTTTGTCAAACGAAATTGTTAGTTTGATGCGGTAACAGGTGTAGTAGTAAGAGTTAAGAAATAATTGAATTAAGGAGTCTAATTTTTATGGCGTCATCGGAAGAAATTGCTGAGCGAGTAAAGAGTATTATCGTCGACCAATTGGGTGTCAGTGTTGACGAGGTTACTCCGGAAGCATCCTTCATTGAGGATCTCGGCGCCGATTCCTTAGATATTGTGGAACTCATCATGGCTCTTGAAGAAGAGTACGATATGGAGATTCCTGACGAGGATGCCGAGAAGATTCAAACCGTACAGGATGTAATTTCCTATATCCAAGGAAAACAAACCGAGTAGTTTGGCTCTTTTGTTCTCCTCGCTGTTCCTCCCTAGCTCAAAGTATTGAAGCCTAAACGTAGGGGATCTCGCCATGGGTGCAGGGGCCACACACATTAGTCAATCTTTGGATGCAGTCGATCCAGACATTGCTGCGCTTGTTTATCGGGAAACAGAGCGGCAAGAGTACGGACTCGAGATGATTCCGAGCGAGAATTTCGTCAGCGAAGCAGTGCTCGCGGCTAATGCCTCAGTGCTCACGAACAAGTATGCTGAGGGGTTGCCGGGCAAGCGTTACTATGGCGGCTGCGAGGTGGTGGATGAAGTTGAAGGGATTGCGATTGCCCGAGCAATGCGGCTCTTCGGGGCGGAATTTGCCAACGTACAACCGCATTCAGGAGCCCAGGCGAATGAGGCTGTGTTTGAAGCATTTCTTAATCCGGGCGATATCGTCATGGGAATGCGCCTTGATCAGGGAGGGCACCTGACTCATGGAAGTCCTGTTAATATTTCGGGGAAGCGGTATAAGGTAGTTGCCTATGGGGTGACTCAGGATGCTCACGTCATTGACGCTGATGAGGTGAGATCGTTGGCGCGCGAGCATCGGCCTAAGCTTATTATTTGCGGAGCCTCGGCATATTCTCGACGCATTGATTTTGAGATGTTTCGTAAGGTTGCTGATGAGGTAGGGGCGATTGTAATGGCCGATATCGCTCACTACGCAGGATTAGTAGCGGCCGGAGAGTACCCGTCTCCGGTTCCGCATTGTCAAATCGTAACTACTACCACGCATAAAACCCTGCGCGGACCACGGTCGGGTCTGATTCTTGGCAAGGGTGAGTATGCCAAGGCCATTAACAAGGCGGTCTTCCCGGGTTTGCAGGGCGGGCCTCATATGCACACAATTGCGGCCAAAGCCGTAGCGTTTCTTGAGGCATCACAGCCATCGTTCAAGCAGTACGCGAGGCAGATTGTGGCCAATGCTCGGGCTTTGGCAACTTCTCTTATTGAGCATGGCTTTTCTATTGTCTCTGGGGGGACTGATTCACATGTCATGGTGGTCGATTTGCGTCCTGCAAAGGTCACTGGCAAGGAGGCGCAGGCGGCGCTTGATAGTGTCGGAATCACCACTAATAAAAATACAATCCCCTTTGATCCCCAACCGCCGATGGTGTGCAGTGGAATACGATTAGGCACGCCCGCACTTACTACCCGTGGTATGGGAGAGGCGGAAATGAGGGAAATTGCCGAAATGATAAGGCGAACGGTGGAAGCGCGAGGCGATGAGGCGCGACTCAATGGTATTCGAGATGATGTTCGGGCGTTAGCAAGGAAATTTCCATTGTATGCTCACCGGCTTCGCAAACAGTAAAGGAGCATTCTATGCGGTGCCCGCGCTGTGGTTCTGAGCGGTTAT
>CAZPBV010000290.1:0-2519 GCA_964584675.1 uncultured Bdellovibrionales bacterium | reverse complement strand
TATCCGTAGTTGACTCTCGCGGAGATGAGTCGGCGATTCGCCGGCGGCGAGAGTGCCAAGTCTGCCAATATCGATTTACTACGTTTGAAAGAATCGAGTTCTCTTTGCCCATGGTGGTCAAAAAAGACGGGCGGCGGGAGCCTTTTGACCGCGAAAAAGTGCGTGCCGGTATTATTCGGGCGTGTGAAAAAACCTCCGTTGGCATTGAAGCGATTGATAGTGCGGTGGAAGGTATTGAGGCCAAGGTGGCTGAACTGTGCGTGGCTGAAATGCCCAGCCGCCAGGTAGGCGAGTTTGTCATGGAGGCACTGAAACTGCTCGACAAAGTAGCGTATGTTCGTTTTGCTTCAGTCTATCGTGAGTTTCGCGATGTCAGCCAGTTTGTGGATACGCTTGAGAGTCTTAATAAGTGATGTTTAGTGGTATTGTGGAGGGCCAGGCCCTCATTAAGGAGTATGTGAGTAGTCCGCAGTCAGCGCGGCTTTGTATTGACGTTCCCTTTGATGGGACTCGAGTATCAGTGGGAGATTCGATAGCGGTTCATGGGGTGTGTCTTACCGTGGTGAATCAGACGGGTCAGAATATCTCGTTTGATATTGCCTCCGAGACCTTGCGGCGAACGACCTTGGGGCGAATCTCGGTCGGCGAGCGCTTGCATGTCGAACGTGCCCTGAAAGTCGGCGACGGGCTCCATGGGCACTTTGTAACGGGACATGTTGATGGGGTGGGTGCAGTGCAATCTCTCGAATGGGAGGGGCAAACGCTTCGTGTGCAAATTGAGCTTCCGAATGGACTTGAGTCGCTGATTGTCCCCAAAGGTGCCGTGGCCCTTGACGGTGTCTCGCTGACCGTCGGGGAGGTAAGCCAGGAGTGGTTTTCGGTATACATCGTGCCGCACACTCAGGCGGTGACCAGATTCGACGAACTAACAGAAAGCCAGTTAATCAACATTGAGGCCGATATTTTAGCTCGTTATGTGCAAGGCGCCTTGCGGCGCGATTCTGGCGTGTTGAGGTGGGGCCATGCTGAGCCCCTTTGAGGAGGTCCTGTCTGACGTTCGGTCCGGCAAAATGGTCATCATGGTTGATGACGAAGACCGTGAAAACGAAGGCGACCTCATTATTCCCACGGAATGTATTACCTCCGAGGCTGTGGCGTTCATGATTGAATATGCTCGTGGTCTCATTTGTGTTTCGATTGACGAAACATGCGCGCAGCTGCTCAATTTGCCGCTTCAGACCCTCAATAATAATTCGCCTTTCCATACACCTTTTGCGGTAAGCATTGATCATCGTGATTCGGCCTCTACGGGGGTAACGGCTTCGGGCAGAGCGAATACCATGCGAAGGCTTATTGATAGCAACTCCCGGGCAGATGATTTTCTTTGTCCAGGAAGTGTGTTCCCTTTAATCGCGCACCGACTAGGAGTGATCGGCCGTCCTGGACAAACAGAAGGATCGCTCGATTTGGCTCGAATAGCGGGCTTTCAGCCTTCAGGAGTGCTTTGTGAGATTCTGAACTCGGATGGAACCATGGCCCGGGGGGAAAGTCTTATTGCTTTTGCCCGCCGGTTTGACCTAAAGATTACCAGCGTTGCTGATGTCACTAAGTATCGTGTTCACCACGAGGTATTGGTGCGAGAGACCGTGCGCTCTGTATTGGATACCGATGAAGGGAAATTTGCTACGGCGGTGTTCACCGAGGATGTCAGCGGGAAAGAGCACTTGGTTCTCATGTACGGGTTGAGTACCCATGCAGATGGTCAGGCGGGGGTTCCGCCCTTGGTGAGAATACACTCGGAATGTCTGACAGGGGATGTTTTTGGCAGTAGGCGGTGTGACTGCGGTCCACAGCTCCAACACGCCATGCGCGATATCGTGAAGGAGGGGGCGGGAGTTGTCTTGTATTTGCGGCAGGAAGGAAGGGGGATAGGGCTCAGCAACAAAGTTAAGGCCTACGCCCTGCAGGACGAAGGGCATGATACTGTAGAGGCCAATGTAAAGTTAGGTTTCGGCGCCGATTTACGGGACTTTGCAGTTGCAGCAAAAATTCTTTCCGCCATCGGGCTTCGGACGGTGCGCTTGATGACTAATAATCCTGAAAAACTGCGAAGTTTGAGAGCCTACGGCATTAAAGTTGAGGAACGAGTTCCGCTTGTTGTTCCGCCTGACCAGTATTCAAAAGCTTATTTGGAGACAAAGCGCACAAAA
This sequence comes from uncultured Bdellovibrionales bacterium, assembly GCA_964584675.1. Classification (GTDB taxonomy): domain Bacteria; phylum Bdellovibrionota_C; class UBA2361; order UBA2361; family JBGSMV01; genus CAZPBV01. The sequence goes on along the minus strand of CAZPBV010000290.1, from coordinate 309 downwards.
TTAGGGCACCTCTTATAGTTGGCTTTGTAATGTGTGCGTGCGGAATTTGTGGTCGCCATCTACCACGGAAATGATATAAGGGATCCGAAAATCATCGTCGGGAGTGCCTAACTATGAGCATCATGAAAGAGTTCCGTGAGTTTGCGGTAAAGGGCAATGTTGTCGACATGGCAATTGGTATCATTATCGGCGCGGCCTTTGGAAAAATAGTGTCTTCGTTGGTAGCTGATGTCATTATGCCGCCCATTGGGGTACTGGTTGGCGGAGTCGATTTTACCGGTCTTGAAATTGTTCTTAAGTCTGCCGAGG
>CAZPBV010000289.1:0-4455 GCA_964584675.1 uncultured Bdellovibrionales bacterium | reverse complement strand
ATCGAGTTGTCGGCATTGTCGCCGGGCAGGGGAAAGATAAGCTTCTTCTGCACTGCGAATCGGGCAAGACACGCGAATTTTCCTCCACTGAAGTTCCCGAAGGACACCGCGGATTGAAGGGAAACAAAGTTGTCTCACGAGATGAAATTAGACGAGTAGAAATATCTTAGTAACTTATGGCACGCACAGCTTCATACAAAGCAGAAGATATCGAAGTTCTTGAAGGGTTGGAGCCGGTTCGCAAGCGCCCCGGCATGTATATCGGCGGAACCGAAGGTCTCGGCGGACTCCACCACCTGGCAAAAGAAATTCTCGATAATTCGGTGGACGAAGCCATGAACGGCCATGCCGATCGGGTCATCGTCACCCTGCATGCCGACGGCGAAAGTATTTCGGTAGAAGACAACGGCCGGGGGATTCCCGTTGATATCCACCCAAAGCATAAGCGATCAGCTCTCGAACTGGTGCTCACCACTCTCCACGCGGGAGGAAAGTTTTCCGACCACAACTATGTTTCCGCCGGCGGACTTCACGGAGTGGGTGCTTCGGTAGTAAATGCCCTTTCTGAAAATCTTGAAGCGACGGTGTGGCGCGACGGATTTGAGTGGCACCAAGAATTTTGCCGCGGCAAACCAACCACCAAGCTCGAAAAATTGAAAAAATCAAGCGCCAGTGGCACCAAGATATTTTTCCGCCCGGACTCGGAAATATTTCGGTCCATTCGTTTTTCCGCTGAAAAGCTGGAAAAATCAGTGCAAGAGAAAGCCTTTCTGTATAAGGGATTAAAACTAATCTTTCGCAACGAGGCGCTGTCGGAGGAAAAAGTATTCATCTACCCGGAGGGCTTGTCTTCATTTCTCGAACACACGCTCAAGCGGCTCGACCTTCGTTCTATTTGCGGGGAGGAGTTCTACCTCGACCGCGCTAACGGAATAAAGATAGAAGTTGCCTTCTCCTGGACCGAGGCCACCACAGAACGCATTTCGTCGTACGTGAATGGCATTTTTACCGCCGAGGGCGGCAGCCATGAGGATGGCTTTAAGGCGGGGCTATCGAAAGCAATTCGAAACTATCTTTCAGTTCATAATCTCGCTCCGCGCAACTTAAAGATCGGCGGCGAGGATATTCGCGAAGGTTTGGTGGCCGTGCTGTCGGTAAACGTGCCGGGCGCCGTTAGCCAGCTTCAATTTCAAGGACAGACCAAGGACAAGCTGAATAACCCGGAAATCACCACTCCGGTCGAGTCCTTGGTGCGTGGCTTTGAGAACACCCTCAACTCAAAACCGCAGGTTGCCCAGCTCATCGTGGAGCGCGTTATTAACTCCGCCAAGGCTCGCAATGCGGCACGCATAGCGGCTGAAAGCGTCTCCCGAAAGGTGGGGGTGAGTCATAAGCTCAACTTGCCGGGCAAGTTGGCTGATTGTTCCTCAACCCGCCCTGAAAAGTCGGAACTATTCATAGTCGAAGGAGATTCCGCCGGCGGGAGCGCCAAGCAGGGGCGCGATCGCGAGACTCAGGCTGTTTTGCCGCTGAGGGGCAAAGTGCTCAATGCCATCGCAGCCTCCGAGGGAAAGCTCAAGGAGAACAAAGAACTCTTGGATCTTATTTCCGCAATTGGGTGCGGCTTTGGCGACCACCTGCGCCTCGACAAAGTACGCTACGGTCGAGTTATTATTTTGACAGATGCCGACGCCGACGGGATGCACATTGCCTCACTTTTGATGGCTTTCTTTTTCCGTTTCATGAAACCGCTCATTGCTGCCGGACATTTGTTCTTGGGCCGTCCCCCTCTCTATCGAGTACGCTTTGGCAACGGCGCCAAAGAGGAAGTACACTGGGTTTATAGCGATGAGGAGAAGGAGCAGCTCCTTAAAAAGAAGGGCGGCTCCAAGCAGGCGCACATCACGCGATTCAAAGGCCTTGGTGAAATGAACCCAAAAACATTGTGGGAGACGACGTTAAACCCCAAGACAAGGAGCCTTCTGCGAGTTAAAATTGACCAGGAAAGCGAAGTGCAATCCATGTTTGAGAGCTTGCTCGGTAAGGAGACTTCCGAGCGCTACCGGCTCATTCAGGAGCATGCTCACCGCCTTGAGGTAGATATCTAAGAGTTACATATTCTTAGCCCAATTTTTGGCGCCGGGATTGGATTCCTCTGCCATGAAGCCGGGGCGCTTGCATGAACAAGTTCTTGAATCGCCTGAACAGAAAATCACCTCTAAATTAGGGGAGTTATCCGGCAATTTTGTAACGTCTCTATGAGGACTCGATGGTCATAGGCAGCGAATCTGCCAGCGAATGGGCTGGTTACCGCAGTGCCTACGCGCATTCGCCGGATGCGCAAAGCCTTGGGGAGAAACTGCGGCAGGCAGTTTCTCATCCTGAGGTCCATCGAAATGTTCTCGCCGTCATTTCCCGTCTCACACCTGATGAGGGGCTGCAGGAATCTCTCCACAACCACTCACTCTGCGCTCTAGCAAAGAGCGGCCCACTTTTTAACACACTCACCACTCTCAACTGGTGGGCAGCGCGCCTACAACCGCAAACCTATTTGGAAATGGGGGTGGGTAGAGGCCATTCTCTCGCGCAAGTTATCACACAGTCTCCTCAGACCAAAGTCTATGGGTTTGACAATTGGTATCGTGACGATGCCTCGCTTGGGACAGTCGCGCCTCACGGTGAAAATTCTGGACCACAATTTGTCCGCTCGGAATTAAGAAAAGTCGGAAGCGAAACCCCGACACTCCTATTTGAAGGCGATTCACATAACACCCTTCCGCTGTTTTTCAAGGCATCTTCGCGGCCGAACAAAATAGACCTCATCAATGTAAATGAAGACAATGATCCATACCGAGTCATGCTCGACCTGGAGATTTGCCTCAATCTTCTTTCTCCCGGCGGCGCGCTTGTCTTCAACAATATCAATCATCACGCCCATCCGGGGCAGCGACCCCTGTGGGAAGAATACAAGAGCAATTATCCGGACCTGCTGTTTATCGAAGACCGGTCCGGGGTGGGAACGGGGATCATTCTCAAACCTCCCTTTGATAGCTTGTCAAACATCCTGGCCGACGACAATCACGCCCCCTTCGATTTTGACAAGATTCCAGGCGAGCTAATTCGAGTATTGCTGGTTTACTCCCGACATCCGGTCTACGGCGAGGTCACTTTGCCGCAGTGGATAAAAGACTCTCTCTGGTGCTACTTCTCAAAAGAGGTCGAAGTATTTTCGGCCGGCCCCGGCAATCAGATTGACGTTCCGGACAGCCCGCAATTTTACGAACGCATCGCGCAGATCGTTTCCGAGCTCAACATCGACCTTCTATGGGACATTGAGGGTGGCGCGCCATCGGAGGACTTTGCATTTCGGCGTTTTCCCGACGGCATTACGATCCCCAAGTTCTATTGGGCCATCGACACCCACCAATACATCCCCCTCCAGGCGGAGAAAGCTAAACATTTCGACCGTGTCTTTTCAGCTCAAAAAAATGCCGTCGCTGCTCTCGGGCCCAACGCGCAGTGGCTTCCAGCGGGCGCCTCCTTGTACGAACATGACTATCGCCTTGAGCGCGACATTGATGTCGGCTTCATAGGCAACATCGTGCCCGGCCTCCACGATCGGCGCCGGACAGTGATCGAGCGTTTAAAAAGGGAGTTTCCTTCATTTTTCCACGCCCACGATGTCTTTCTAGAAGACAAGGCCAAGCTTACCAGCCGCATGAAGATCATGGTAAATGTGAGCCTGCGAAATGATGTAAACTTTCGGACCTTTGAAACGCTTGCCTGCGGGGCCATGCTCTTAACTGATCGCATTCAGGCAAACGGCTTTGAAGAACTTTTTCGCGACGGCGAACATCTGGTCGTTTTCGATTCGGAAGAAGATCTCATAGAGAAAATTCGATACTATCTCAGCCGCCCTGAAGAAAGAGAGCGCATCGCCCGCGCCGGACAAGCTCTCGTTCGATCGGGCTTCCTGCATCGGCACGCCATCTCGAAGGTCCTCGACGAGTTCCAAACCATGCGAAAACAAGCATCGACCATCAGCACAGAAAAGGGCAACTGCTGGTGCGGGGGAAACCTGCTGGATTCTCCCCACCCATTGTACGCGCAATGCGCCGACTGTGGAACACAGGTGCTGCGAAAACAATTTACCCCTGAGGAGCTCAAGGCATTCTATTCGGTGGATGGCTACTGGCACAAACGCCAAGTTGATGTTTTTAACTTTCCGCCAATCGAGGAGCGCGCTGATAACGATCTAAAAGATCGTATCCCCGTCTGGCACCGAGTGCTCGATGCTGTGAAGCCTAATCCTGAGCACCTTCTGGAAATCGGGTGTGCTCACGGCGGGTTCCTGCACTACTGCCGGCAACACGGCGCAAAAAATGTTGTCGGCGTGGAAGTTGATGAAGGCACCTGTTCTTTCGCCAAATCTCGCTTCGGCCTTCCACATGTCAT
>CAZPBV010000288.1:0-4461 GCA_964584675.1 uncultured Bdellovibrionales bacterium | reverse complement strand
CATCGCTCCATCCTCTCAAAGGTTGGAGCCTCCGACAAACCCGGGGCGGTTCAGCCTGATCCGTCAGTACTTGCCCAAAGGCACGGATCTGTCATGCATCTCCCAACGGCGACCCACCCCATCTCGCTATACACAAGTCTTGGGACGCTGCAAAATCAACGAGTTACAGAAGGTCTTCCGCCCAACCGTCCTGGCCCGCAGGCAATGACAATCAACGAGTTGCGAGTTCGCCTAAGCCACGGAGGCGCCATTCAGTGGAGATGTGTGTAACGAGATGGATTTACCCAGATCGCCACGGCGTGGAACACTCGACCAAAAAAATGTCTCGGATTTCGCAGACCAGAGGAGGTCATGGCTCAACCAATCAGTCAGTTAGGTTCGTGCGCTGCACTTGAAAGTTGAAACCGCACCGCCCACTCGTCGATCATGCCCTGACGCGGTGAGCACATGGGGTGATATTCTCGTACCGGCGGGGTCTCATTGCTGTTTCTGTTGCACTGTCCCAATATAGCACCGACCGCAACTTGATAGCCTGCTAAAGGCGAATACGGATATGCCCAACGCCAAATCCACTGGCCGCACCGTACAGCAGGACTTCTTGACCGGACCCCAATGTCAGCACGTGAGTCTCTAGGAGGTTCACAAGCGCGACAGGGATCGCGGTGCTTGCAGTGTTGCCAAAAACATCCGCTGTTATACAGATCCGGCTATAGTCTTCTCGTGAGGCAAGCGGAAGAACGGCTTTGGTAATGTTTTCAATAAAGCGCCGGGAAATTTGGTGGGGGACCACCTGAGCAAGATGGTCCAAGAAAAAGCGCTCTGCAAAGATTTCACGACGGTATGCCTTGTAATTCCTAAAATAACCGACCGTCGCGTCCTGCGCTATTTTGGCTAATTCCGGCATGTCCAGATAAAACCAACCGTGGATGCTGCCGTCTTTCCGTTGCCGCCAGTCTGTCGTTTCCGGAACATGACAGGTTTCCCAATACTCTCCTAAGCTAACAAGATTAATTTCCAGAAGCCCCGCTTCACCCTGAGCCTTCTCTAACACCATTGCAGCGCCGGCGTCCCCGAGAGTAAGACCGCCCATCTTTACATCGAGCTCGTCGAAGCTATTTATACTTCGATTGCATACATAACTACCGACTTCTCCACTGACAATCAACACCCGGCGCGCTGCTCCGGCAGCAATCAAGCTGTTGGCCACATTCATTGCCTGCAAAAAACTGTTGCACGCGTTTGTAACATCAAATGCGTTAACGAGACGAATCCCCATTTTTTTCTGAATTATGTTTGCCGTCGACGGTTCGAGCGTATCCATATCCGTACTAGCGAAAATCAGCGTATCGATCTCGTGCAAGCCCATACCAGAAGTAGCAAGAGCTCTTTTTGCGGCCTCACAGGCAAGGTCGGATGGGGATGTTCCTGGTTCTGCATAGCGGCGGGTTCGAATGCCCGTCATTCGGGATATCACGGCCGGAAGCCTCTTCTTGATGTCCGGTGGGGCATCAAGTAAGTCGACCAGTTGGTAATTATCAACAATTGTTTCTGGCAAATACATACCAATAGCGCATATTTGTGTAGCAGGGGAGCCATAAACCTGCATATTTGCCAAGTAGTTATATTCAGTCAGTCTCATAATAATTGCCCGCAAAGGACCTAAAAAAACGACCATGCTGTATGGCTTCAAATCTAAAGCACACAAGCGCTGATCGTTTCATTGTCACCGTTGTCGCTCGGTCTAGGAAAAAAGCTTTCGCTCGGACTAACCAACGCCAACCTAGGCTTGCTTCGGCGGGAATTGGTGGGGATTCGCCGTGAGGTGGGGCCGCAGATGCGGTTCGCCCTCTGTGAACATAAGATAGCGGTCGGCAAACGCGACTTTGGTGCGCTACTTCTCGAGGGTTCCGAAGCAGCGTTGCGGTCTGAAGCATCCGGCGACGCTTAAGGCGACGTGCGCCTGCCGCCGAGAACTGGGGTTGCCTTGGTCCTATATACCACGAAAGCCGAAAGGCCCCTCTTTGCGCCACTCGACAATCCGGGACAGCGTAGACTGCAAACCGAGTTTCCATTACAGGAAAAGCTCTATTCCGAGCATAAATTGGTATGCTCCCCGTACCCCGAACTCAGTATTCTTGTCCCCGATACTTGCTGTGCCGATGCCAAAAAGATTCATGGACTCAGTTAAGCCCCAGTTCAATTGAAGGTTGATAGCCTTGGAGTCGTCATTTGGACTGAAAACGAAGCGCAGCAAGTAGTCCAGATTGCCGACAACATTCTTGTCGTAAACCTGCAAAAGAACGTAGTTTTTTAGCAAAAAAGCCTCCCGCCAGTCCACTTTTGAACCGCCGCCTCTTATAAGGTAAGAAATGTCTGGAGACGAAACACCCCCACCGTTATAAAAGTACTCCAGGCCGACCGTGGGCCCAGAATCAGTTGTATACGCGCTTCCGAGCAACACTTCGGGGTCGCCCTTGGTCATGGCCCCCTCGATGTATGCGAGCCACCGGTCGGATAACGTATAATTGCCAAAGAACCCGAGGCGACTACATCTCTTCTGAACTCCGTAGGACAAGATCAAGCTTCCGTACAAGTCACTGCCAATAAAATCGCTCTTAAGGGCGTACGTCGGAGCGAAATCGCGGTCGTATTCTTTATTTCCTTTGCTTGTATTGGCGATACCAGAAACAGTCCAAGCTGTTGATGGCGCCCAAATAGCTTTCGCGTAATATGCAGCTTTTGGAAGCTCTTGTATTGGATTATCTTTACCATTCCGGGAATCGAAAGGATTCGAAGGTGAGACGAGAAATGAGGGGCCCCACTGTAAATTCTGCAGGGCGTACTCGACAGAAAAAGCATCGTTGCTGGAAAGACGAACCCACCACTCGTAAAAATAGAAATCTGAACCGGTGTCGTCGTTTCCCGCTAGCGGGCCAGTGTTCCATGATTGAAAAGAAAACTGCCCTCGAGGTTTAAGGCCGATGTTAAAATAGTCATTTTGGTAGTCCATATCAATCCGCAACTGGTTTTCGAAGACCCTTTCTGGAACGTCTGAGTACACGGCCAGCTGCTTTGTGATATCGCTCGGCTTTGTTGCTTGAAAATACGTCAAATTGCGCACGTTCACATTAAGGCCTGGCGCGGTAAAGTACCCGTCGAGGAAGGAAGCCTGAGCGATTGGGTTAAACAGCGCCGAGACAATGAAGAACGTTTTGTAAACGGTCATCTTCTGCTCAATGCCTTAGGAGATTGAGATTAAAAGTATCATCCGAGATCGCCGTAAATCGGGGGGCCGAAAAAGAAAGAACGGTGGAATCTTTTGACGAGAGTTCGTCTGTTATAGTCATTTGCGAAATAAAAGGTTGCTGCCCATTGTCCGTAGTTACCGTATTTGTGAAACTCATAGTTGCCGATTTCAGCAGCTTGTCTCCTGTCGTATTATAATATTCTGCCTTGACGCCGACGAGGCGTTTCTTTGAAACCCAATACCGAACTCTGCTATAAGTGGCAGATGCAGAGTTTGCTTTTAGCTCAAAGAGATAGCAGTCTTCATTGTCATGGATACTATCCGAAAGTGATAAAATATCATAGTCGTCAGCATAATTGGTAGCAGCAATGTCACCGTTGGCCGCCTTTCCAATTAATTTCTGCCGGCGGGAGATCGGCGTAGGCTTGCTGAGGTCGGGTTTGTAGAACCACATATTTCCGTCTATCATAATGAGAGTGTCACCCCTTCGCCGCGGAGGACTTTCTGTCTCGGCAAGAACATCAAAACCGCGTGCCTTCACAGAAAGGCGTCGGGATTCAGTAGTCCCATCTTGAACGGCGAGGATATCAACGACCCAGGTCACACCGGAAAGGTTTCCTCTCGCTTCGTCACACTGGCGAAGAATATCGCGGTGACTCAAAAGGGTATCTCGAGCAAGGCAGTTAGGGGTAAATAAGTACAGAAAAATAACAAATAAGATGTCTTTCTTCATAATTAGGGAACCGCTGATCAATGAGGCTCTGTAGTGCCCATGGGGTTGAGCGGGTGAGTTTTTCGGTTCGGTGCTGCTTTTCGGTCGGGTTTTTTCGTGAAAATGGCCTCTTACGCTCGGTTTGTTGAGGTGCGGCCGGTGTGCGGGCGCATCGCTGCTCTGATAGGTCAACAGCGCCTTCTTGGCGATGACTCCGTTGATCAGGACAAAGAGCGCGTGGATCGGGGCGTGGTTCTTATCCAGGCCCTTGTAGCCATCTCGTTACACACATCTCCACTGAATGGCGCCTCCGCGGCTTAGGCGAACTCGCAACTCGTTGATTTTCATCGCGAGCGGGTCGCGACCGGTGGGCGGAAGACATTCTGTAACTCTTTGATTTTGCAGCGTCCCCGGACTTGTGTATAACGAGATGCCTTGTAGCGCACCTTGCGGTAGCCGAAGAGGTTCTCGAGGATGTGGAAAGGACGCTCGACTCGAGCCC
>CAZPBV010000287.1:0-4475 GCA_964584675.1 uncultured Bdellovibrionales bacterium | reverse complement strand
GCGCTTGAGCCTTCAATCGAGGGGATGCTTTTCCAAAGATTGTATTTTTTTCATGTGGAGGTCATACAATGATCGCGGGCCGCAGTCTTCGAGAATTCTTGAGCGGGCGAGCAAAACTTCTTTGTCTTCAATAAAGGCCCGAGGATCCGGCGGGTAAATCTCAGGATGAATTCCCGTATCCATCCGAATGGCATCGACCGGACACGCTTCGACACAGAACCCGCAATAAATACAGAGTAAGGTGTCGATTTCGTAGCGGTGCGGGAATTTTTCCACTTTTGGGTCGGGATGCTCGGCCGCTTCAATGTAAATGCAGCGAGCCGGGCAGGCCGTCGCACACAAGAAACATGAAGTACATTTGATGTCCCCATTTTCGTGAAGAGTAAGGCGATGGCGGCCACGATAACGGCTGGGGTAATGGCGCCTCTCATTGGGATACTGAATGCTTGCGGCCGCTGGTACCCCCTTTTTCACCCCAAGCACATGCATAACATGGAGCGTGAAGTTACGAATCAATTTGCCAAAGGTAAAGAATACCCCTTTGCAAATTTCGACTATATAGAGCCTCTCCAAAAAACTCATTTCTTCACGGCGCCGCATGGGGCTACTGTATACTTCTCGAAGAAGGCCGACAAGTCCGCATTGGCCGCACATACGTATAACTGCTACCTTAACTCATCGACAAAATTGACGAGAGATTGAGCCAATTCCAACGCCAAGCCGGGCGAAGACCCCGCCACTACATGAAAGCCGCTCACATGGGAAACATTGGCTCGCGCAATTTGTAAGCAAAGATCAATAGAGAACTTGGAGAGATCTCCGTCCGGCGATTCGTTAACCAAGGCTCGTAATTTGTCTGAAATCTTGATTCCAGGAATGGTGTCGAGCGCGCGGGCCGATTTACCATTTTTGAGGGGCATTAAACCAGCAAGTATCGGTACCCCGATTTCCTTCGCTTCGGAGAAGAACTTGGCAGAAAGTTCTTCGTCAAATACCGGCTGGCTAAGGGCGTACAAGGCCCCAGCGTCCTTTTTGCGCTTCAATCGCTTTAGTTCTGCCGAGGGGTTTCGGGCATTTGGGTTGACCACCACGCCGGCAATAAAAGATGGGGCCCCTTTAAGATCGTTACCGGAAATATCCTTGCTGGAATTTAGTGCTTCAATTACCTGGAGCAGTCCTATCGAGTTTACCTCAAATACCCCTTTTCTTTCGGGGGAGTCGCCAATGGTCACGGCATCTCCCGTCAAGGCAACAATCGAACGAATGCCAGTCGCCCAGGCGGCCAGTAAGTCCGCTTGAATGGCTATTAGGTTGCGATCTCGACATGAAACGTTGACTAAAGGCTCAATGCCAAGTCGTTCCTTTAATAAGCTCGCAAAGGGGAGAGCAGCAAGCTTCATGCGAGCCAGGGCGCAGTCGGTAACATTGAAAAAATCAATTCCTGAGACGTTGTCTTGCAGCCGCTTAAAAATACCGTCCAGGACCACGCCACGGGGCGGATTAACCTCTAAACATATAAGGGGTTTACGGTGGGAGCTTGTTACATTGGTAAGGGATTGAAGGCTCATAGTGAATAAATCTGGCGGTGGAACTACTTCAAAATCACATTCTTGGCGGCATTTTCAGCCGCTCTAAACTCACTCCACGCGTGCACGGGAATCGCTTCCACGGGTCTTGACGAGATTCCCTATGGTAAATTTTTGCTTTCATGCTTGCAATCGAGATACTTCTCTAATAGCCTACCAAGGCTAATACGTATTTAACGACTCAGGCGCGGAAGTCGCTTTTTTTGACTTTACCTTTATGGCTTTAAGTATTGAAGTTTATTATTCCTATCAGAGCCCGTACTCTTACCTTGCGTTAGAGTTAATTTATAACCTACAGCATGGCTACGATGTTGAGCTGCTATGGCAGCCCTTCTCTGCCAAGGCAGCGGGGCAACAGCTAACACCCACTCCCGTGGTGCCCGAAAAGCTTACTTACTTGTTCGAAGATACTAACCGGTTGGCCTCGGAATTAGGGGTTCCTCTTAAGTTTCCCGAGGGATGGCCTGAGAATGAGTTTGATCCGGGACGAGTGACGCGCGGGGCCCTTGTCGCTAATGATATGGGGGTTCTTATGGAATACAATTATAAGGTATTCGATAAGTGGTGGGGGCAGGGCGAGAATCCCAACGACGAGGCTTTCACCAACCAGCTTTGCGATGAGCTTGATATTGATTTGGGTGAGTTCCTTAGTAAGGTCTCTTCCTCTGATACCAGGGAACGAGTGAAAGGGGTGTATAAGCGCGGCAAAAAACTTGAAGTTTTTGATACGCCTACCTTTGTTATCGATAAAGAGCGCATTTACGGGATAGATAAGATTTCCTACCTTGAAGCCCGCCTGGCAAAACTTGGGCTTAAGAAGTAGCGCATTAAGGGCGGGGCGGATTGGTCAATGAGAGGATGGTAGTCTCGTGAGTTTTTGCGCCCATACAGGGGTGTTTTGGGGTCTTGGTCGATCGAATCCGCGTTTTTTTTGAGACACAGGAACTTGATAACGGGGATGCTCAGCTCCGCGAAGTGGAGCTTTCCTCGAGAGATTCGCATCATCTGAAACACGTCCTCCGAGTTTCTCCCGGGGCCCTCGTTACAGCGGTCAATCGTTCATCCGGCCGGGAGTACGAGGCTTTTGTCGCTACATTGCACCCGGTGGTGACTGTTAAGTTTGTTTCAGTGAAGTCAGGGAAAGTTACTATGGGACGCGTTGCGTCGCTTTCTTTCGCTCTTATGAAGGGGGGGCATAATGATCTGGTGGTTGAGAAGGCCAGCGAGTTCGGAGTGAGACATCTTGTGGCTTGGCAAGCAGGTCGCAGTGTTGCTCGGCTTTCCGACGCAAAAAGTATTCATGCTAAACAGACAAGATGGCAAAGGATAGCCGAATCCGCGGCTAAACAATCGGGGAAAAACTTCGTTCCCTGTATTCATTTTATACCTGAAGGAGTGGGCGGTGTTCTCGAATTATTGGGCCGAGTGGGCAGTGAGGCTGACGCTTTTCTTTGCTGTTCCTTGTCTCCAAGGGCTAAGGAGCTTCGATTTCTCGCTCCTCCATATGGGCAGGCTCACGTTGTTGTGGGGCCCGAGGGGGATTTTTCGCCTCAAGAAGAGGCTGCGCTGGATGAGAAGGGGTTTCAATTCATCAGTCTCGGCCCCTTTATTCTGCGAGCAGAGACTGCTGCGATCGGGGCGGTGGCTATGGTACAAGGTGTTTGGGGGAATGCGGAGTGAAATGTCCTGTCTGTAGTTTTGTATGCTCAGATCTGCGCGATATGTGCCCGAAGTGCGCTCTCGATCTGCGCCCGCATAAGAGGAGCGTTGGCCTTCCCATATCAAATCCGAAAGCGTCCTATGAGGAACTTTCCGGCAGAATGAAGAGGCTTTCAGATGAGGTTGAGTTGGCTGGACCAGGGGCTCCACAGGAATCTTTTCGGGGTGGTTTCTTTGGCAATTTATTCAAAAAGACACCCGCGAGAGATGAGCCCAAAGCATTGGAGGTCGACAGGGGGATAACCGAACTTCCTGCGCATAGTCGTCCGGAGCCCCATACACATGAAATGCAGCAGCCTAAGGGGCCTGAAGTGCCGGATTTCTCCAGTCTTGATAGCGGCTTTGAGGAGGCGCTGGAGGCGTCTGGTTCTTCCGAGAATTTGGAGATTAGTGCTCTCCCTTCCGTGCCGGCTTCGACGGAGTCCTCTGCCGAGGTGATCTATGAGAAAGTTTTCAAGAGCATCGGACAAGAATCGGCGCCCGGGTTGTTCGAGGAGCAGACGGGGAGTGCCGTTCTGACCCCAGGTCCGGTTCTCACGGACGAGAGACAGGTATCTGAGAGCTCCAAGGTAGACGATTCGCAACAACAGGGTTCCGGTACCACGGCGCTCTTTTTTGAGGCCCGATCGGATTTGTTGGCTCTGTCGGGAACGGATATGGGATTTGAGTTGTCATCTGAGCAATTTGCTGCCGTGCGAAATCGTGAACAGGTGCTGCTACTCTTTGATATGGCTCGTGATGCCATTTATGATCCTTCGTTCGAGAGTCGCTTCGAGTCCGAAATTGCAACTAGCGAAAGGCGCCGTTTGGAGACTTCTACCCTGGATGAGCAATTGGGCAAGGTGCAGACGATGATCGAGGCTCCCCAACTTACTTTGAAGGGACACAGGGCCTCCTCGGATGTTTCCTTGGCCCGAATGGAGGGACCTCCTCAGCCAATTCAGCCTATGGTGCGGGCATCTATTTTGAGACGAGTAAGCGCGTTCGTGGCGGATGTTGCCCTTGTTTCTACGGTGTCAGTGGCTAGCGGGATCGGGTTGTTTTATTGGTACAATGCGTCTAATCCGCTCGATAGAACTGCTTTGCTTGAATGGCTTGGGAAGTCCTATGATGTTTTTGATGCTTTGCACGCGCTTCAGTATGCCCTGGGCGTTTTTGTGATCCTGGTTG
>CAZPBV010000286.1:0-4493 GCA_964584675.1 uncultured Bdellovibrionales bacterium | reverse complement strand
GCGGCGATGGATGCCAAATTAAAGTTTGCTGGGATCCCAAATATATGGACGATGCCGATTAAGAACCGAATTGATATGCTATCAACAGGTATTCGCACTCCGGTTGGCATAAAGGTACTCGGAGATGATCTTACGATCATCCAACAAGTCAGCGAAGATGTTGAGCGGGTAGTACGTGCCGTGCCTGGAGCACGAAACGTCGTAGCAGAGCGAGTCGCAGATGGCTACTATTTGGATATAGTATTAGATCGGCCTGCACTTGCTAGATATGGAGTCTCAATAGCCGAAGCCCAGATGGTGATTGCCTCAGCGATAGGTGGCGAGAACATTACAACAACTATCGAAGGCCGTGAGCGCTATTCAGTAAATGTTAGGTATGACCGTGCATACAGAGAGGATATTAGCGCACTTCGCCGCGTACTCCTACCAACCCCAAGCGGTGCTCACGTTCCACTAGAGCAGGTAGCAAAGATCGAGATGCTCGAAGGCCCCAGCATGATCCGAAACGATCAGGGATTACGGGTTGGATATATCTACGTTGATGTTGCCGATAGGGATATCGGTAGCTTTCTAAATGATGCACGAGCCGTTGTAAGCTCTCAAGTTAAACTTCCCCCTGGATATGTACTCCAATGGAGTGGGCAATATGAGAATATGCAACGGGTCAAAGAGCGACTTACCTTCATCGTTCCTTTGACGATTATTCTTATAGGACTACTTCTTTACGTCAATACCGGTTCAGTGTTCTCAACTGGGCTTGTGCTTCTCGCCGTACCTTTCTCTCTGGTTGGAGCGGTCTGGCTTTTATTTTTGCTCGATTACCACATCTCCATAGCTGTATGGGTCGGGATGATAGCTCTCATGGGGCTTGATGCTGAGACGGGTGTTTTTATGTTGATGTATCTTGATCTTTCGCGAAATGAGGCAAAAGCCAAAGGAAAGCTCAATTCAATAGAAGATTTTAGAGAGGCCGTAGTTCACGGTGCAGCTAAGCGAATTCGCCCTAAGATGATGACGGTAATGGCCGCCTTTATGGGGCTTGTTCCAATTATGTTTTCAACGGGAGCTGGGGCCGATGTAATGCGCCGCATAGCGACCCCTATGATCGGTGGGCTTACTACTAGCTTCATCCTTGAACTGCTGGTTTATCCTCCTGCTTATTATCTTTGGTGGAACCGTCGAATTCCATAAGCTTTGAGTCAGCGAAGAAGTCGTTGCTTTCGTACTTTCTCAATCCCTAGCCTACTCTCCAATGCGGATTGCAAAACGTCTCGCACAATCGTCATCTCCATCACGAAGACCTGCTGGTGTTAACTGGAGTACTTTCATGGGGAGTTGTTGTTAAGATTCGGCCCTTAACATTCCTTCACTACTGCTGATTTGAGTGGTACTTTATTTGAACCGATGACTCCATTGATGGAACACCTGGCATTTCGACTCCAAAAGCTACTGGCGTCACCAGCATAAGCATCTATAATGCCTCGACCCGGATACCAACCAAATTGCGCTTCGATCTGAAAGTCATCGGTTATCCCGTAAGCCATAGACAGGTTAGTTACATATGCATCTCTGAGCGCATCGAACTCTCCACTTTTGACTGCCTCCGCTTCCGCCTCTTCTCGTGAAACATTCTCAAAATTCGTGTAACTCTCATCGAGAGAAAAAACAAAACTATCTTGTTTAAGAGTTTCGCCGGATATCGTAGAAGATCCCCCGCCAGTTGTTGCAGGACCATGGTTTGCATTGGCATTTGAAGCGAAAACGATCACGCTAATTAATATGTAAACAATCGAAATGCTCCTTTTTGACATTTGGTCTACCAGACTCCCACTGCACTTAAAGAAAATATGCGGCAAAATCTTCTTCGTTTTAAAATACTTTCCCATTCCTATTACTATCAATAAAGTACCTATTAAGTTTTCTGAGAACTTAAAAGCCGCAATCCATTAAAGACCACGATTAGGCTTGCCCCCATATCAGCAAAAACTGCCATCCAAAGGGTCGCCATACCTCCTATGGCTAGCCCAAAAAAAACCAACTTAGTAGCAATCGCAAACGATATGTTCTGTACAAGGACGCGATATGCACGATGGCTTAGAGAAATGAACTCTGGCAATTTTCTAAGATCATCCTCCATAAAAGCCACATCAGCCGTCTCAAGTGCTGTGTCAGTGCCTGCAGCTCCCATAGCAAATCCTATGTCCGCTTTTGCTAATGCGGGAGCATCGTTAATTCCATCTCCCACCATGCCGATGTGTCCATAACGCACCTTTAGCTCCGATACTATCCTGAGCTTATCCTCTGGAAGAAGGCCCCCTCTTACATCATCAATCTGGACTTTCTCGGCAATAGCCTCTGCGGTCGTCTGATTGTCACCAGTGAGCATGGCGGTAACAAGACTCAATTTGTAAAGATCCTTAACTGCTTGAACACTAGTTTCTCTAAGCGTGTCAGCAACACCAAATACGGCTAGTGCCTCCTTTGACGAACTCAACACTACGGCAGTCTTCCCTTCGGCTTCCAACCTCAGAAGTACGTTCTCAACATGCGAACCGCAGAGTCCGATCTCTTCTGTCAGGCGATGATTTCCGACGTAATGAAGTTCACCTTTGATGTGCCCCTTTACTCCCCGTCCGGTAATTGACTCAAAATTTGAAACTTCGAGAAGCGTCATTCGATCTGAATTCGTGTCTTGTGTCCACTTTGATACTATTGCAGAGGCCACTGGGTGTTCCGACGGTGCGTCAAGACTCGCTGCGAATTGCAAACACTCCTTTTCTGGGAGGCTCCCCAAAGGAACGATGTCTGTGACCTGTGGTTTTCCAACCGTAAGCGTCCCAGTTTTATCGAGGGCTATAATTCTTAGTCTTCGACCTTGCTCAAGATAAACACCTCCCTTGATTAGAATCCCACGCTTTGCGGCTGCTGCGAGGCCGCTAACTATTGTGACAGGCGTCGAAATAACGAGAGCACATGGACAAGCGATCACAAGAAGCACAAGGGCCTTGTAGAAAGATGCCAACCACGTGGTTCCAAAGAAAAGAGGCGGAAGTACCGCTACCAAAACAGCCAATCCGACCATCAAAGGTGTGTAGTACAGAGAAAAGGTATCAACAAATCGTTGCGTGGGTGCACGTTCGCTTTGTGCCTCTTGGACGGCTCGGACGATACGGTCCAGTGTTGTGTGCCCTTTGTTAGCAGTTACCTTAAATTCGAGTACGCCACGCTCGTTGATCGAACCTGCGAAAAGTTCGTCTCCGTCTGACTTTTCTAGAGGAATACTTTCTCCTGTGATGGGCGCTTGATTTACGGACGACTGCCCACCAGTTACCACTCCGTCGAGAGGAATGCGCTCGCCGGGTTTCACCCTAACAATTTCCCCGAGACTAACTTCCGAAGCTTTTACTTCTACCCAGTCTGTCCCTCTCCTCACCGTTGCCAATTCAGGGGACATTTCCATTAGGGATCGAATGGCATTTCTGGCTCGCTCAAGAGAGTACTTCTCAATTAGTTCAGCGACACCAAACAGAAAGGTCACCATGGCAGCTTCAGGCCACTGTCCGATAAGGACCGCGCCTGCTATCGCTACTGTCATTAAGAAGTTGATGTTCATCGTGAAATTTCTAATCGCAATGAATCCTTTGCGGAGGGTATCCCGTCCTCCCACAAAAATTGAAAGGACAGCGAAAACTTTCACAAATACGGAAGATTCGTCTCCATCTATCAACGCAATAGCTTCGGATAAGCTGGCCAGAACACCAGCTATGCCGATAATAATCCATGAAGACTTTGGGATCGCATGCGACCGTTCGCTTTTCACGACAGACTTGGCATCCTCTAGAGACTTTAGTCGGGCCTCCATTCCAAGAGAGCCAATGGCCGAGGCAATGAGTTTATCATCGTCCAGGCTATGAGTGACCGTAAGTTGACGCTCCATTAGGTTGAAATAAAGACTTTCTATGCCATCGATAGAAGCGAGCCGATTGCGAATCAGCTTCTCCTCTGTAGGACAGTCCATTTTTTCAATGATGAAGTCAGACTTTTTCATTAGTGTATATTTCTCAGGTGCTCATTATATTTTTTTCAGTTTGAAATCATCCTTCCGATTAAACAGACTATAAAGAGCAGGAATACCCAACAAGGTAGGCACCGCTGCGGAAATGTGTCCCTCGTTTAGTGTTGGCTCATGTGATACTTAACCTGAACTGTCGCCCCTACTGGAGGAACTCCAGGTAACTCAGCTTTGAATGCGACTGGGTTTGGCCCGTGTCGCCAAGTTGGACGAGATCGGAATGTTGCCTTGATATTTGCAAGCTCTACTCTATCCGCACTCAGCACCTCAATATCTATATGGCCCGGAATTTGTCTTATATCTAAAGACCCTCGACTTAGCCGACCGAGTATTACGAGATTTCCATCATCTTCATATACTGAGGTGTTTATTTTAAGTTCTGGTGGAACAACCTCGTTAAGAACAATTGCTTTTGTTTCTA
>CAZPBV010000285.1:0-4523 GCA_964584675.1 uncultured Bdellovibrionales bacterium | reverse complement strand
AATTCTTCATACGTTGAAATTCCTCGCGTACCTCCTCGGAATGAGGGTACAGCTGAGTAATGGTCATGAGACCCACGCACCGGATCTGCGTCAGGCGAGGTAATTCTCGTTCAACAAACTTCATGACATCACTAGTCAAAAATCCGCTTTTTGCCGGATCTTCCGAGATATTGATTTGAAGCATGATTTCCTGGGTCTTACCGACCTTGAGGGCTTCTTTATGAATTGACTCAGCGATAGACAGCGAGTGGACACTCTCAATGACGTCAAAAAGGCGCACGGCATCTCTCGCTTTATTGCGCTGGAGGGGGCCAATGAGTCGCATAGAAAAAGGCTTGAGTAACTGCTGTTGTTTTGCCTTGGCTTCTTGAACATAGTTCTCCCCAAATGCCGGCACCTGATTTTGGCTTGCGTAGATTTTCTGAAGCGCTTGCATCCTTTCAACTGGCTGTAACTTTGACACCGCAAGCAGGTCGATTTCGTCGCTATTCCTATGAGATCTCTCAGCAGCCGATCGCATTCTCTCTCGCAAGGACCGATAGTTTCTCAAAAGAACTTCTGCAGAGTTCAACATGCCTTACCTAAGGGAGATTACCCGGTGAATCATTAACGCGCTCACCACCGCGCTCAGGTTAAGCCCGACGACGTTAGAGTATGAACCTTCAATGGATGCAACAAGACTTGCGCCAACCCCCTGCACGGCATAGGCCCCGGCCTTATCAAGAGGCTCTCCCGTCTCCCCATAGGCGGAGATCTCATCCTCCGAAAGAGCCCGAATATCTACCAAACTTTGATGCGACTCAAAATATTGGATGCCATTTCTCGCATGTACGAGCGCGAAACTCCCCCACACAGAATGTCTCCTGCCTTGAATCAGTCCAAGTAGCCGCTTTGCATCAGAAATATCGCGAGGCTTTCCGAGCACACTCCCATTGATTTCAACGTCGGTATCGGCTCCAAGCACCCAAGAATCAGGGTACTGAGCGGATACAGAAGTTGCCTTGGAAACTGACAGCCTTTCGACCAACGCTTTTGGCGACTCGCTTTGGCTCCATACTTCATCAACCCCCGATATAATCACCTGAACAGCGAGTCCCAGGCTCTCAAGCAACTCTTTGCGCCGAGGCGAGCCAGAGGCTAAGATGAGTGATTCTTTCAAATAGTACACCGTCAACTCCTATTTTCCAGCCGCAATACTGCTGAGAATGTCGCATAACGCACATTCCAATTCTTCATGGCAACCGGTTAACCGAATACATCGTTTAGGATCATGCGCTTCGACACACCAGCGACGTTGATGTTGGTAACGGACGTCAGCAATATCAAAACCAAGACGATCAATTCTTTCCACCATCTCCTGCACGCCGGGAACTTGAAAAAAAAGATGTTTATGTCCCTCTGGAAATTCACTGCCAGCGCCGCCGACAAGAGATACCAGACGTCCCCCGGGGAGGAGCAAAAATTCTTCGTAACCAAGATCCGCATAACCGCGAGCAATGCGAACGGGGGGATCCCACTGATCAAAATAGCCCGTAGTTTTTAACTGCTCACAGCGCCTTAGCAATTCTATACTTGCAAGCACGTGCCCCTAATTGTCGTACTGAATTCTATCGAACTGCTCAACGGTAGAGGTTCCGCTCTCTACTATAGTCATTTCAGAAACACGAGTTAAGACCGCTCGTTCATGAAATTCCCGCAAATTTAAAGCGCCCACATTACACATGGTTGACTTTATCTTCGATACTGAAACATCCACCTTGTCCGCAAGCCGCCCGCTGTACGGAACATATGCATCAACACCCTCTTCAAATACCAGCTCGGGCTTATCACTCTGTTTGTACCGCTGCCAATTGCGAGCCCGGTTTGACCCTTCGCCCCAATATGGTTTGTATACCCGGCCCCTGAATGTGATCTTACTGGTGGGACTTTCCTCCGTCATAGCAAAGTACTTGCCCATCATGACAAAGTCAGCGCCCAACGCCAGAGCAATAATAACTTCTGTATCTGCATTGAGGCCGCCATCGGAACAAATGGGAACATATACCCCCGACTCCCGGGCATATGCGTCGCGTTCTGCGGCGACATCTATCACCGCAGAGGCTTGTCCGCGGCCAATCCCCTTTTGTTCGCGCGTAATACAAATCGAACCGCCCCCGATTCCCACTTTCACAAAGTCTACATCCCCTTCCTTCACCAAGTATCGGAAAGCTTCTCCCGTAACAATATTGCCTCCGCCAACAGTGACCGAAGAGCCAAACTCTTTTTTCGCCCACCGCGAAGCCTCAGCCTGCCACTGAGAATATCCATCAGAAGAATCAAAGCACAGGCAATCGACGCCGGCATCGACCATGGCACGTGCGCGATCGCGATAGTCAAATGTATTGAGAGCAGCCCCGACAAAGAGGCGTTTCTTTTCATCGGTCAATTCATCCGGATTTGTTTTATGATCGAAATAATCACGACGAAATACCAAGTACTTTAAGTTCCCGTTGCGATCGACGACGGGTAGACATTCCTTCTTAGTACGCCACAGCTTCTCAGTGGCCTCCTGCAACGTTATACCTTCTTCGGCAAACACGAGTTTCTCAATAGGAGTAAAATGATCACTCACTTTATGAGAGAGATCATCCTTGAATTCCCAAAAGTCCTTACTGGTAAGAAGCCCCACCAGCTTTGAATTACGACCACCATCAGCTGTCACGGCGATGGTGGAATGTCCGGTACGGCGTCGAAGCTCAACGGCATCTTTTAGGGTGGCAAATGGCGACAGATTGGAATCGGACTCCACAAAGCCCGCCTTATGGTCCTTGACCTTTCGAACCATTGCAGCCTGTTCCTCAATAGGCTGAGAACAATAAATAAAACTACATCCCCCCTTGCGAGAAAGTGCTGTTGCAAGCTCAGAGCCGGAGACCGACTGCATGGCCGCAGAAACAAACGGGATATTTAAACAGGCCGATATCTCTTGCCCTCGTTTGTACTTCCGCAGGGGAGTCTTCAAACTAACATTGCTCGGAATGTGGTCCCTTGTGGTCAGACCAGGAAGGAGCAAAAACTCTCGAAATGTTCGGGAAATATCGTCTAATATTCGTGCCACGGGCCTTGCCTTTCGCGCAACCATCCAGCCAGAGGAGTGAACCGTTACGCTTTTTCATATTCTGACCAAGATAGATGGGATAATCAAGTATACGGGCCGCCAATTGAATGTTCGGGGGGGGGCGGGGAGTCCTTTCCTAGTCAGGTTGCAATCGTGGCGGCAACGCAAGAGGTTCCTTTGAAAAATGATGTTCGATTACCCGCTCTTTCATAAGAAGGTAACAACTGCCGGGGGCTACTCTAATGCTGTCCTTTTTTCGCCGAATATACCAGGGGCTGTCCTTCGCAAGCTGAAATTCCTTAATCCAAGCCACTTCACTTGAGCTGCTCACTCGCCGATGCCCAGAAGGCCGATGAAACTCGACTCGTGACTCAATCCCCGCCGTAATAGGAGTGTCGCCCGCATCTTCTACTAATTGCTCGGACGCAAAAGGAAGATACTGTACCTTAATTTGCGGGTCCCGCATAAACGCCCGGTCTTCATATTCCACGCTACGCGCAATGTTTGGTGAGGTCAGAATACTGGCCCCTGCGAACCCAATCCCTCCGCCACTGACTGTGTTTCCCGAAGCCTCTCCCCGGGCGCTGAACAGCGCTCGCAGCAGCCTGTATCCACTATCGATGTAGGCCTCTTCAATATGATTGTTCCCTTGCTTCAAGCGAAAGAGTTTGCGCGGACACACCATGAGCCCTCGCACATACTGTCCCTGCAGCGCAACTTGAGGCATAAGAACTGCCATTCCCGTATCCTCTTCTCCAGGGATATACGCTTTCCATTGTTCGGTCGCCCCGAGAGGGAAGCGATATCCAGAGGACTGTTTTGCGCTGGCCGGATGGCTCGTTTTAACAACGATGCTGTCACGGAAAAAATCGACTGAAATATCGAATGTAAAATGCTCGCCCTCCTGGGAAGACTTTTCAGCCCGCGGCCGATGAAATCGCAAAATGACTCTCGGCAGCTGCGCTACCAAATTCGGCTTATTACCTTCCCACGCCTCCACATAATCACGTTCAGTAACTTCAGAACGGATACCCGGCGCGAGAGTAAGTACACTTCCCTGAAAAACGCTCTCAAAAAACTTCTCCTCATACGCTGGCAAAAGCCCTGGAAACTCGCGGTGCCCATTGATACCGGATTCCTGGGCACCGGCAAGGGCACACATGAGGGCGCCCAGAATCACCACACCAAAGCTGACGACACCAGTAAAACACCTCATGAGCGAGCCCGAAACGTAAGGCGACGCATGTCGAGCCCCAATACAATTCCTAAAGAGAAAAGTATCGACACCATAGAGGACCCGCCGTAACTAAAAAGCGGCAGTGGAATACCGACAACCGGCAGGAGCCCTACTACCATGCCAATGTTCACAATAGTATGAATAAACAACAAAGTGGTAACTCCAAAACACACAAAAGTAAAAAATAAG
>CAZPBV010000284.1:0-4548 GCA_964584675.1 uncultured Bdellovibrionales bacterium | reverse complement strand
GCTCGGCTGTTGGGGTGCCTCCGGAGAATGCGTCAAGGAATCCGCTTGTCCAGAATAGAATTGAAATGCTCATGTCGCCAATCTCGGTAAGCGCTGGAGGAAGTCCCGAAACGGACTGAAGCATCATCTGGCGCGCGCTATAGGTTGATTTTGCAATCTCGGAAACTTCGGGCAGTTTCGCCAGGGAGGAAAATGCTCCCTTCTTTAGTAGTCCCGAACAAGCTCGTTTGAGGCCGGCTGAAGCTGTCGCGTTTTTCTTGTATTGCTTCTTGCCCACTTTGGTTACGGGAACCCACTTGCTCCCGACCAAACCACATAGTCCCTTTTTGCCGTTTACGTCGACTTTGGTGACCGAGTTCTTGCTGAGACTAATGACTGATGGCGCAGCCCAAGTTTCCTGCGAGCACAGAATTAAAAGAGATAGAGTAGAAACGAGGAATTTTTTCATGCTTTCACCCTTTCGATTTCCATTTTGTTGGCCACGAGTGAGACTTGTTACCGAACCCGCATATCAGTCGACTGCGGGTTAAAAGATCTTTATGTTTTGTCGTTCACCCAAAAATATAATTAATGCACTTCCGGTAAGGACGTTTTTAGACAGGGCAGGGCGCTCTAAGAGTTTTTGGGAGGGCTATACTTACGACCAATCGAAATGCGGGCATGTCGATTGGTCGTAAGTATAGAATGAATACTTCAACCGGGGACTTTTCCTACACCTTCTAAACTAAATTCGCCAAACAGTCGCAGTCGCTCACCACGCGTACCTTTCCCAACTGCTGGCTCACCGCTGGTGATGCGACTAGCGGAATTGCCGGAATATTGCCAAGTGCATGGCTACATTGAATTGTAGGCCACTTGCAGCTCCTCCTTCAGCGAGTTCAAGGAGAGTAGAGTCTTTCCAACTTGTCGCGGACCGGCCAGGAACACAAACTTTTTACTGCTAAATTTTTCGAGTATTTCGGTCAGGGAGCGCCTCATATAGCTGTTTTTTTCAGTCACATAGAAACTGCTAAACAGGGTAGCAGAAAATTCTCTCGCGGCTCATGCGAAGTGGCGATCATTCGACCTTACGAAGCTCTTTCAAGAAGGGACACCATTGGACGGTAACCAGTTGATAGTCTTAGATAATTAATCATTATAGGAATGTGCTACGTGCAGCCTTCATACAATCCAAAGTGGCGAACGCGATTGAAATCTGCGCTCTTGTGCGAAAGGTCACACCGAGCACGGCGATTCGGCTCGATACACTCTCCATAGGCAGTTAAGCCTTGTTGTTTAAGAGCGCGTAACAAAATGAACCTGTTACGAGAGAGCGAAGATAGCCGAATGTGCAAGGAAGCCGCCGGAGTGAGCGCGGAGGCGGCCTAACAGGCCGTCGAGCACTCACGACAAGGCTGACGCAGCAGATGTGGTCAGATTCGCTCTCGCAGTAGCGTTACATTTTGTTACGCGCACTAAGGAGAAGTAATTATGAAAACATGCCGCAGTCTTGGAAGGTTAGTTGTAGCGATTGTTGCCACCACGCTGGTAATTGCAAGCTATGCCAGTGCGCAAACAAATGGCATTGCCGCGAAGTCGGGCGGGGATCTTATTGCAATCAAGACAGATCCCGTTCTTAGGAATCCGATCGATATGATAGGAGTAAAAACGGACCCGGTACTTTCAGACCCGAAAGGTATGATCGCAGTAAAGACCGATCCAGTTCTCAATCAAATTGATGGGTTAAGCCTGAATTTTGATTCATTGATGGACCTCCTTGCCGAGCTACAAAAAGGCGGATCAAAAATTTCATACCATCTTACAGAATTTGGTGGAATGACTTTGCTTGAGGTGTCACTAAACGGAAAACAAATGACTCCGTTTGTGGTTGATTGCGAAAAATGCGGAAAGATTGTTTTTGAGTACTAATCTAAATATGGAAATGATTGCCCGGCTTTATTGACCCAGCGACCAGCCTTGGCGAAGTGCCACGGCTGGTCGCGCAAACAGCAAGCTACGCGAGCTGTTTGGAGTGAAGCTCTGCTGGCGCCCAGTAGTGTGACGGTCAAGCGTTTGCCATGAGAAGTGTTCTGAATCTGAATTTGAAGGGCACATGGATTGCCTTGGTCGTTACTTTTGTGGCACCGTAGGGCAGCATAGAGGAGTTCTTGCTATGGGGTTGGCATCGCCAAGTCATAATCCTGGCCCGCCGGGGCATGTCGGAGTGTCTGGTCCTCGCCTTGGAACAGGGAACACAGCAGGCGCGCCTGGTGCGGATTTGCTGCCCCCTTTGTCAGAAGCCTTGGCTACCGCCGCCCAACGACTTCTTCAAATTCAATTTTTAAACGACTGCTATCGCTTAGGAGGAATGAACATTCATCTCCCTCCCGGGCTTGATAATCTTAGCGAGCCAATTGACGACCTAGCTGCCAGACTTTTTCCTGATTCTCACCGGGCATTTGTTGCCGCTTCAGGCGGACTCATTAGCGCTTTGCCGGTTGTTTTTGATCCCGGTCTATCCGTTGGCCCGTTTCTAGCGGTAAGAGATCGCGATCCAACTGGGCAGCCATATTATTTTCTTGACCTCGGGGCCCAAATTGCCTCACACCCCTTTGGACATAATGATCCTGATATTGTGGCAGCGGTCATGCCAGCAATCTCAGAGATGGCCGACCGCTTTGCGCTGTCAGAGTACCAGGCAATCCAATCAGTTGCGTTTACGGAGCAAATTTCGAAAATAGCCCCCCCTGGAACGCCTCGATTTTTTATCGTGAATACCGGGGCTGAAGTTGTCGAAAACGGCATGAAGGCAGTACTCCTTCAGCGAATGCTTGAATCGGATGGCAGGGAGACCCCGGTTATTATTTCCTTTGATAATGCTTTTCACGGCCGATCCATAGCGTGTTTAGCCGTTACCCAAAGGAAGAAAGCAAAGTCTGGTTTTCCAACTTTTGATTGGCCACATGTGCCTTTCCCCTTGCTTGACCCGGGAAGTGACTTGCGTACCGACGGACGGGAACGGCAGGCGTTGCTAAGGGTATTTAAACTCCTGGAGACGGGGGCGACCCGCGGGATGGCATGCGATGAGGCAAAATTTGAGCCAGTGCTTGCCGCCATAGATAGGTTTCTTTGTTCTAGCGAAAGAGATAGCAGCGCGTTTGTTTCAGAGCAGAGGCAGGCCGTCGGTCAGGAGAGTGTGACTCGGGCGAGAAGAGTTGCTGGCGTGCTGATTGAACCTATCCAGGGAGAAGGCGGGATCCGATTGACGAGTGCTCGCTTTATGCAGCGCTTGCGAATGCTGACGGCAATTTATGACGTTCCCCTCATGTTTGACGAAATACAGACTGGTTGGGGAGCAACGGGGACATTGTGGGCTCACGAGGCATTTGAATTGCCAATTCCTCCTGATGCCGTTTTTTGGGGAAAGAAGGCCCAGATGGGGGTGCTGTTTGTAAGTGAAGCGCTGGCAACTTTCTTTCAGCTTGAGAAAAAGTTTAATACCACCTGGGGCGGAGAGTCAGCTGGGATGATCCGAGTCTTGGCTTGTTTGAAAAAGTTTGATCTTGGTCAGATCCATCAGACTGGGGAATACGCATACCGCGGGCTTGAACAGCTGAGAAACGAGTTCCGCGATATTGTTAAAGACGTGCGCGGCAAGGGGGTGATGCTCGGCTTTGATGTTGCGCGTTCCGATATCCGCGATACGTTGCGGGAAATTTGTCTTCGGCAGGGCCTTATTCTCTTGCCGGCGGGTGAGCGTACGTTACGATTTTATCCGCGCTATGACATGGAACGCTATGCTATGGATATGGCGTTTCAAATCTTGAGGAGTTCTCTTGAGGCCATCAGGCAGGGGGCTACTATTAGCCCGCCCCATCGCGGCACACTGAGGCAGCTTGGGCCACTTGAGCATCCAATTACAACGATAGAGGTTCGAGAGATCACCAAAGAAAATTTTGCATCGATTCGTGAGGAACTTGAGTTTCTTGAAGGTGAGTGCTACCCGGACTCGAACCCTTCATTGAAGCGGCTGAGATTGCCCATCGAGGGTCTCGAAAAAACTATGGATGAAAGGGGCGCCATAGGTATGGTGCTACACGATAAAGTTTCCGGCCGTTGCCTCGGCTATGCTCTTGGAAGTCCGCTCGAAGGGCATGATGAGGAAGGTGTCCATGAAGACCCGGGTTTTGGCCAAGAAAACACCTTCTACCTGCATGCGATGGCTGTGTTGCCGTCTGCCCTCAATCGATCTGAGCTCGAGGATTTTTTGGTACGCGGCATTCATGAGCGCGCTGGCAAGTCTGGTTTCCAATTCATCTCAACATTGATTGAGCGGGAGGTGTTCGAGCGCGTTTCCATCTGGCGTGACCGCGGAGAAGTGCTACGTACGTTTCCCGACTATTTGGGCCATCCGTTTGTATACTTTCGGCTCGCATTAGGGGAGTGTAGCGCCACCCATGGTGGCCAACACGCTTAGAACACATCCGGAAATGCCTTCCGTGGCATTTCCGGATGCTCCAAGCTCCGGCCCATTCGAACCGGAATGGGCCTCCGCGTCGCCCAAAACCT
>CAZPBV010000283.1:3289-4572 GCA_964584675.1 uncultured Bdellovibrionales bacterium | reverse complement strand
AGAACTACCTTTCCCAAGATAAGCGCCAAAATCGACATTCTCCACCAGCTCAGGAATCAGAGTAAAACGCGACTCGTCAACTTGATATTTTCCTGTTGCAAGCTGCGGATCTATTCCTATGAGCTTGTTGCCATAGGGCTTCAATAGATTGAGCAAGTAGAGATCATTGCATCCGATATCAATAATGTTTTCAAACTGGCGACCTGCTATGACTTGGACGATAAAATCTCTAAAGTACTCATTACCACGAATGCTGGCGCGGCTCTTAGAGGTTTGATACGAGTAGCTAATTCCATACAAGACGCTCGGATCAAGGATCTTGGCTAACTGGCCGTGACCACATTCACCGCATACGTGGAATGCCTGGTCAATAAACCCGACCGGATCCGACGGCTGCGTATCGACAAGTATTTCCGTCAGCGGAAGCTTCGGTAGCTCAATGGTAGGGCTTCCTAAAGAAGTCCGGCATACCGAGCACTGCTCGCGCTTGCGACTGGGAGAACGTTCCAGCTTCTTTAGGAATTCATCAATCATGCCCGAGCCTCATGGACGCCACTGTTATCATGACTCAAATAATTTTTCAGATAGTCGTCCAAAGCCGATTGCCACGGACGAAGGGCATCGAGCCGACTGGATGCCATGGCTGTCTTGAGCGGCTTGCGCCCAAGACTGGGAAAATCATCGTCTCGAGCCTGTGTGATCGAATGGTCCACGGATAACGCCTTCGCCAGATCCACAATAAACTCATAGTAGCTGACTCGGCCTTGATTAGCGACATGATAAATTCCGTATGGCCGTCCGCCTGCAGCTATTTGAAGAATTACTCGAGCTGCATCCATGGTATAGGTTGGAGAGTCAATTTTATCATTTGGCACCCGTATGGGGAGGTTCCCTCGAATTTGCTCAATCATTTTGTCGACAAACCCAAGCGCCCGATTTCTACGAGGTCCGAAGAGCGTCGGTAAACGGACAATGTAATGCCGAGAACAGAGGTTTCGGGCCATAATCTCACCCACGTATTTGGAAACAGCATAGGTATTAATTGGATTAGGAATGTCCTCTTCTACATAGAACCCGTCTTTCATTCCGTCAAACACCGCATGTGAACTTGGCTGGACCAAACAAATCCCGCGACTTTCGCAAATTCGCGCCAGTGAAGTCACCGCATGAGCATTCAGCTCATAGCAACGCTGTGGCTGCTGTTCGCACAAATTGATGCCTATCATGGCAACCGCATTAACAACCACCGTAGGCTGATATTGGTCGAGAAGGCTTTCAACCCG
>CAZPBV010000283.1:0-3279 GCA_964584675.1 uncultured Bdellovibrionales bacterium | reverse complement strand
GACCGTCGAGAATATCCACATCGGAGCGACCAAGCCCAATAATTTCAAATCCGCCCGCATGTCCTTGCAGCTCGATGGCTGTGCCTAGAGCACCCATTGACCCAAGCACGAGAACTTTCAAACTCTCTCTCCGATATCAGACAAAATTTACATGGATAGGCTCAACTCCTGTGGGCTCAAGTTCCTTGAGTAACCGCTGATGGTCTTCACTCTCCGCGATGCGAGCAAGAGACTGATTGCAAGAGTGCTGGCGGCAATTCGTTTCGCACATACGGAGATCTACATTATGAATCTCTTCTTGCACCTGCCAATACCGATCGCTCTTAAAAATGTCACCCAGGCGCATCTCGTTAACATTACCCATAGCAAATCGGGAGCGCTCTCGGGCAAACCAGTGGCCGCAGGGGAAAACAGTCCCGTCACCGCTTACGGCAACAATAAATCTAGTGCCATGACAGGTGCTATAATCCTTGTTACCCAAATTCCCCAATTTATTCCAACGGACAACAACGGAGTAGCCGTCCTTTTCTGATAAGCTCTCGGCCTCTTTAAAAACATCCACCAGTTCAAGGTACTCCTTGTCGGGGGCGTCCAACTCTCTCTCAGGAGTGTCTGAGCAAGCCTTTATGACCGTGTAATCAACTCCCATGTCACGTCCCAAACGAGCGAGAGGAACTATTTGATCGAAATTTCTCTTGGTAAGCACCATTTGAAAGCCTATGGTCGTCTCAGTGCCGCGCCAGGTGCGATAACCTTTACTTTTCTTTCCCTCAACAAGAAGTTGGGTTGCGCTCATTACCTTATCAAGCCATGGACGCTGATGGACTCGTTCGTACGACTCATGTGTTGCGGCGCTGATATTTATTCTAATCCATTGAAGGGAAGTCATAAGTGACTTCACATGTTCCTCTTTGATATTTGCTCCGTGCGTGGCCATGCTAACGTCAAATTGAATGTCTCGCGCATACTCGATTGCGGGATAGAGGTTTTTGTTGAGGGTATTCTCGCCTTCTCCGATGAGGGCTATGGAACGGACACCGCTCTGTTTAGCATCTTCAAATACTCCGGTGATGACCTCGAGGGGCATGTGTATAAGCTTATCGCGGCCTACAAAGCCCATTTCCTCCCCATCCACTACCACCTTGAGCGCCTTGCCGCCCGGCCCCATGTAGCCATCGCGGGCTTGAATAACTCCATAACAGAAGTGACAGGCAAGGTTGCAGCCCGTGGTAATTCCCATATCAATATGTAGCGGCGCAATACGGCCATCAAACTTGCCTTGAGGGCCAATCCATTGTTGAACCCGCTGCAAGTGCCATGGCAATTTATTACTGTCCATGCGAAATTGATCATTGCTTTCACCCCAGCCAAGTACTTTTAGGTGGGCTTGATCCTTGGTGGCTTGACTACCGGGTGGGGGTCGGGAAGCGGCTAGTCCTCGTGCTTCGTTCGATTCTTTTCGATTCATATTGAATAATTGCCTATTTACTCACTTGGCTTTTTCATTTGACTTACCGTGGTCCCTCTCGGCTCAAACTGACTTTATACTCTATGGTTTAAGATGAGGGAACCAAAATAAGGGATCCCTACTTGAGATTCGCTATTGAGAATGACTTTCCAGAAACGTCAAAGTCCGCTAAGTCATCTATAAGAAACTGCTCGTATACCAAGACCTTAATGATGAAGTCGATTCTATTAGAGGCGCTTTCACAAGATCCGAATGCCCGTTCTCTTTCCTATTTTTTTACAACGGATGTTGGCGCGGTAAGCCGGCAACTTATTGATGCCCTTATTGAGGAATCTCGCCGGCGTGATTTCTGCAACGCGCGAGTATGCCTGCATTCATCGCCTCAAGCCGAATTTCACGATATGATTGTCCTGCAATACCGCGGTCGGATATATCCGCCCCACAAGCACCTCACCAAGAGCGAAACATGTCATTCCATTATAGGGGAGGTCGCCATGGTTACTTTCGACGACAGTGGAAAAGTTATCGAGTCGGTAACTCTTGATGGCAAGAATAATTATCTATGTCGAGTAGGTGCACAGCGATGGCATGCGGTTATTCCCTTGAGTGATTTTGCTGTCTATCACGAATCCAAACCCGGTCCTTTCTTGGGGGCTGATGACAGCATCTTTCCTTCATGGGCTCCTGACAGCTCCTCGGATAGCGCCAAGGAATATATGGAATCTCTGCTAAAAACACTCGCCAACGGCAAGTAAGACGTTATGGAACAGCTACTGGTATTAGGAGCTTCAGGGTTCGTGGGACGCGAGCTTCTCAGGGCCCACAGAAGCGGGCCTATGACGGGGACCTTTTGTAACTCCCCTATTGATGGTGGCATCTACTTTGATCCAACCAAGATGAAGCTCTCGGAAATCATTTCCTCTGGACACTCATTTAGCCACGCCATTATTCTTTTCGCCGACAGCGACCCCAATTCCTGCATAGCACACCTTGAACAATCTCGGGCTCTTAATATTGACGCTACCCAACGGCTTCTCAAGGAGCTGCGGCAGCTTGAAATAGTTCCGGTATTCACCTCAACCGAATTTGTCTTTGACGGCACAAAAGGCCGCTATACGGAAGATGATATGGCGACCCCTATTCTGGAATATGGCCGTCAAAAACTTCATATCGAACGCTTTATTGCGGATCATTTCGAAACCTATATCACGGTACGACTGGCCAAGGTCTATGGGGGCAGCTTGCAGGATGGAACTCTTTTTACAAGTTGGATGAAGTATTTTCTTGAGGGATGTCCCTCAATCGAATGCGCCAATGACCAGTTTTTTTCCCCAATTTATGTTCGTGATGTCTGCAACGCTCTGTTGGCTCTCACTCGCAGTGGGGCTTCCGGTCTATTCCATCTTGGAGGTCCGGGACGATACTCGCGCATAGAATTGTTGCATTGCCTTGTGAATGAGCTCCACCGACAAGGTCGAAAACCTATCGAGATAGTTCCTCGTAGCATTGACTCGTTTGGCCTCCCGGAAAGGCGACCTCGAGATGTTTCACTCGTGAGCGCCAAATTGGAACGAGCAGTGGCGATAAGTCCTATCTCGCCGGAAACCTTTTGCGCTCGCTTGGTGCAACATCTCCTCAAGCTTGAGAATGTCGGGGAAATGGAGCTCGTATCAAACCGGGTTGTTATATGAGGGTATTAGTTACTGGCATTGGAGGGCTGTGCGGATTCTTTGTCACCCGCAAGCTTCTTGAAAGTGGAACTCACGTCGTCGGGTTGGTACGATCACGGTCCTCCTATCCCATCGAAACGC
>CAZPBV010000282.1:447-4633 GCA_964584675.1 uncultured Bdellovibrionales bacterium | reverse complement strand
CGCTATTCGGAGGACCATCGTGCCGGCTGCCGTGGCGCAGGACGTGATTGCAGCGTTAACCAAGCGTCTTGCAACCGTGGTGCTTGGCGATCCGGCGGTTGAAGGAGTCAAGATGGGGCCCCTTGCCGCTAAGAGTCAGGTGCGCGAGGTGCGGGAGCGGGTGCAGGAGCTCGAACGTGCCGCTGAGCGGGTGTATGGGGATTTTGATTCGTTTGAGGTCCGGGGCGCGGACCGCGAGCGCGGCGCATTTTGCCCGGCTCACCTGCTTTTCTGCAAAACTCCTTTTGCGCATGAGGAGCCGCATGCGGTTGAAGCTTTTGGTCCGGTCAACACGGTAATGCCCTACGGTTCCCTCGACGAGGCAATTGAGCTGGCGCGCTTGGGAAAGGGCTCTCTGGTAGGGTCCCTTTTTACCCGCGATGAGCGAGTGGCGCGCGAGGTCGTTCTGGGGACAGCTTGTTACCATGGCCGCATAGTTATTCTCAACCGGGACTGTGCCAAGGAGTCCACCGGCCACGGTTCGCCTCTTCCTCACCTGGTGCATGGCGGCCCGGGCCGAGCCGGCGGAGGCGAGGAGATGGGCGGATTGCGCGGCGTGTTGCACTACATGCAGCGTACGGCGCTCCAAGGTTCTCCGTCGCTCCTGAGCGCGGTTTGTCATGAGTGGATGAAAGGCGCGCGAGTTACCGAGGATCGCGTGCATCCGTTCCGCAAGTTTTTTGATGAGCTTCAGGTGGGAGAATCTCTTCTTACGCATCGGCGCACCATTACCGAGGCGGATGTGGTGAACTTTGCAGCCATCAGCGGCGATCATTTTTACGCCCATACCGACGACATCGCGGCTAAGGAATCAATTTTCGAACGCCGTGTAGCGCATGGCTATTTTGTGCTTGCGGCAGCGGCTGGTTTGTTTGTTGATCCTGCGCCGGGTCCGGTGCTTGCCAACTATGGGCTTGAGCACTTGCGCTTTGTCAAACCGGTATATCCCGGCGATACTATTCAGGTGCGGCTAACGGTGAAGCAAAAGACCGCCAAGGAGGCGCGGCCGGATGCGGTACCGCCCCAACCGCCTCAGGGAGTGGTTGCCTGGGACGTGGAGGTTTACAATCAGAATGCCGAAGTGGTGGCGCTTTACACTATTTTGACCCTGGTGCGGCGCAAGGATTAGGCGATGCAAGATACGTTGGTGAGCGCGGCGCAGGTGGCGCGGGCGGCCGTTCGCTTATCTGATTTGTGCGTCATGGGTGATGCCGCATTTTGGGTTGAAAGCCGTCCTGCTGAGAACGGACGATGCGTGGCAGTGCGCCGGCGAGGAATGTCTGCCCCCGAGGATATACTTGTAGCTCCCTATAGCGCGCGTTCTCGCGTGCATGAGTATG
This sequence comes from uncultured Bdellovibrionales bacterium, assembly GCA_964584675.1. Taxonomy (GTDB): domain Bacteria; phylum Bdellovibrionota_C; class UBA2361; order UBA2361; family JBGSMV01; genus CAZPBV01. Next base: position 3,254 of record CAZPBV010000282.1, on the reverse strand, counting down.
GCGGCGGTGCCATTGTTCCAACGCCCTGGGGGCTGGTTTTTTCAAACGATGCGGATCAGGCCCTCTACCTGAGCGGTGACGACAGGAGTGTGCGGACTTTAACGAGCGGTAATTTTCCTAAGCAGGTTCGTTTCAGCGATGGGGCAGTTGACCCGCGGAGAAAACGCCTCATTTTTGTGCGGGAGGATCACCGCGTGAGCGGGCATGAACCTAGAGCCGCCCTTGTTACTATCAATGCTGAACACGGGGACGGGGTTGGAGACTACGTCGGTGATGAAATCGTCACGGGGAGTGATTTTTATTCATCCCCACGTGTGAGCCCCGACGGTAGCCGCCTATGCTGGTTGTCCTGGAGTCACCCGCGTATGCCGTGGCACGGAACTGAGTTGTGGGTTGCCGCTATTTTTGACGATGGCTCACTCGGTGAGAGCAGGTTGGTGGCGGGCGGCGCGAGCGAATCGATCGTGCAACCGGAATGGTCCCCGTCCGGAAACTTGTACTGGATGTCTGATGTGTGCGGCTACTGGAACCCGTGTTGTTTCGAAAATGGAGTAGTTCGGCGCGTATGGCAGGTGCCCTATGATTGCGCTAAGCCGCACTGGGTTTTTGGTGTTTCTACCTACGCTTTCATTTCAGATCATGAACTCGCGGTGAGCTTTTGCGATAGCGGACTTTGGCGCCTCAATGTTGTTGACGTGGCATCGGGAAGGGCCGCAGAAATGAGTAACTCTTTTACCGACTTTGGTGGAGTTCGAGCCTGTCAAGGACGCATTGTTGCAATTGCATCTTCCTTTCAAGCGCCGCCCCATGTTGAGTTATTCGGTCCGGCAATAAAAATTCCTGGTTCCGAGGGTCAAGAACTGGTTGATTTTGGCCGAGCGGCTGATGGAATCCGCGCGCCTTGCTGCGCATCTTCGGAGCCCCCCGCTCCGGAAGTCGTTTTTGTGCCAACGCCGCGGGGGCCGGTGAATTGCCTCTATTACAAGCCGTTTGCGATTCGCGAAGATGCTTCGCCGCTTATACTAAAGCCGCATGGCGGGCCGGTTTCCCAGGCTTCCAGCGGATACAGCATGCAGATTCAGTACTGGCAAAGCCGCGGATATGCTTTCGTTGATGTAAACTACGGGGGCAGCACCGGGTTTGGCCGCGCTTACCGTGAACGTTTGTGCGGCGGCTGGGGAGAGGTGGATGTGGATGATTGTTGCCGCGCGGTTGAATTCCTCGTTGAGAAGGGAATGGCGGCGCCAGGAAAAATTTTTCTGAGCGGGAGTAGTGCCGGCGGGTTTACCGTTCTTGGAATGCTTGCGAGGGATACGCGCAGCTGGATACGCTGCGCAGCGCTCTACTACGCGGTGAGCGACCTCTCGACTTTGGCGGCCGAGACACATAAGTTTGAAAAATATGAACTGGCCTGGCTTTTGGGTCCAAAAGAGCGCTTTCAGAAAAATTTGTTAGAGCGCTCGCCATGCCATTTTGCCGAACGGATCTTAACACCGCTTGTCGTATTTCAGGGACTCGACGACATGGTGGTGCCGCCGTCTCAGTCAGAGCGTTTGGTCCGCGCCTTACGGAGTAGGGGAGTGCGGGTTGATTATCATAGCTTTGCCGGGGAGGGACATGGTTTTCGAAAAGCGGAAACAATTGCCCGAGCCGTTGAGTTAGAGACTCAATTTTTTGAGGAAATTCTGTAAACCGGCTGTTCCTGACAGTTAAGTCACCGTAGCTCCGGAATATCTCGAAAGAACTCAAGCGCTTCAGGATTGGCAAGCGCTTCTCGATTGGCGATGGGGCGCCCGTGGATGACGTCGCGGATGGCAAGCTCCACAATCTTGCCGCTCCTGGTTCGGGGGATATCAGCCACTTCAATGATTTTTTTTGGAACATGAAAGGGAGTGGTGTTCGAGCGAATGACTTCACGGATGCGGTCAACCAGAGCGGAGGTGAGCGATTGGCCGGGCTGCAGACGTACGAATAGCACGATTCGCACATCGCCATCGATGTCTTGGCCTACCGCGACACTCTCCAGCACTTCAGGGATTTTTTCGACCTGACGGTAAATTTCAGCGCTTCCGATGCGCACACCGCCCGGATTGAGCACTGCATCCGAGCGCCCATGGAAAATCATGCCGCCCCACGGTGTCAACTCCACGTAGTCTCCATGGTGCCAGACACCGGGGTAGCGCTCAAAATATGCACTGCGGTACTTGGCCCCATCAGGGTCATTCCAAAAGCAAAGGGGCATAGAGGGAAAGGGCGCGCTACATACGAGCTCTCCCTTATCGGCGACGAGCGAGCGACCCTGGGTATTAAATACCTCCACCTTGAGGCCCAAACTGCGCATCTGTAGTTCGCCGCGCCGTACTGGCAGAGCCGGGCAGCCCAGAGCAAAACAGCCGATAATGTCGGTGCCACCGGATATGGACGATAAACAAACATCGTCCCTAATGTCGCGGTATACATAGTCAAAACTTTCGGGAAGAAGCGGTGACCCTGTTGAGAGTATGGTGTGGACGCTGGCAAGCCGATGGCTGGACTTTGGTTTAAGACCGCTCTTTTCGCATAGCGCCAAGTACTTGGCGTTGGTGCCGAAGATGGTGACTTGTTCTTCATCCAAAAGGTCAAAGAGAATGCGGCCATCTGCATGTAAAGGGAACCCGTCATAGAGAACGACAGTCGAGCCGACGGCTAAACTGCTCACCATCCAATTCCACATCATCCACCCACAGGTCGTTTGGTAGATGATAGTATCGCTGCGTTTGAGGTCGGTGTGGAGAATCAATTCTTTGAGATGTTCAAGCAGGGTGCCG
>CAZPBV010000282.1:0-437 GCA_964584675.1 uncultured Bdellovibrionales bacterium | reverse complement strand
ACAATGCACTTGGGTTTTCCGGTGGTTCCGGAAGAAAACATGATATAGAGCGGATGGTTGAAGGGGAGCTGCCGGAAGTCCAACCGTTTTTCGGGGATGGACAGTAATGTTGAATATATTTCGATCGCAGTCCCCGCAAAGAGCGACCCCGGTGGAATGCGCGGGGCCTCAGTATCATAGGGGACAATCACCACCCTTTGTATGGATGGCATGGCTCTAGCCGCCTCTGCCACCTTGAGATGAATATCCTGCCAAACATCTTTGAAATAGTAGCCGTCGGAAACAAAAAGTACCTTTGGCTCGATTTGCCCAAAACGGTCTACGATGCCGGATGAGCCAAAATCGGGTGAGCAGGACGACCAGATGGCGCCGACTGAAGCAGTTGCCAGCATGGCAACAATTGCCTCCGGCACGTTGGCTATGCAGCCCGCCACTCG
>CAZPBV010000281.1:0-4644 GCA_964584675.1 uncultured Bdellovibrionales bacterium | reverse complement strand
TCTCATTATTTTTATGGTGACCGCCCCGATGCTGCAGCAGGGCGTCGAGGTGAATCTGCCCAAGGCAACGAATGCTCCATTGAAGGGGTCGGCGGAACAAATTGTCATATCAATTGATCAGAACGGGGCGGTGTATCTGGGGGCAGGCAACGTCGTTGAGATTGCCGAGGTCGGCAAGCGCGTTGCGGCTGCCCTTGGTAGCCGTACCGAGGCTGATCGAAAGGTATACATAAAAGCGGACGGAGCTTTGCAGTATAATGCGCTGATGGAAGTTATGTCGAAGCTGCATGAATCTGGTATTCATCAGATTGGCTTGGTGTCTGCTCCAAAAAGTGCGGGGAGCCGTGCCGCGTCGTAATGGCTGTAAGACCTGACACACCGAGCGCAACGCCGCTTGAAACGGCACCCGATATTTCTCTGGGCTTCCTTTGTTCACTGCTCGCGCATGGGCTTTTTTTGTATTTCCTCATTTTTTTTGCCCACCCTCGCGGCACTGATTTCGGCGCGCCCATAGTATACTCCATTACGCTTGAAGGTGGCGAGCGGCTTGGTGGCGTATCTCAAGTTCCAAAGGATGACAAAAAGACGGCTTTAGCGCCACCCAAGAACGTTTCCGAGAAAAAAGAAGAAATTGAAAAGCCGTCCGAGGAGAAAAAGGACGAGAAGCCTGAAGTCCCCGATGAAAAAGCAGAAGTAAGCGTAAGTGAGAAGAAGGAGGAGGTCAAAAAGGAGCCGGAGAAGCCAAAAGAGAAACCGACAGAAAAACCAAAACCAACGCCGAAGGCGGAACCAAAGAAGACACCGAAGCCAAAAGTTGCAACAGCAGCTGACATTGATAAGGAGTATCAGAAGGCGATGCAGCGATATTTGGGCGAATCTACCGATGCCGGCGGGAAAGGATTTGGAGCCGGAAAGCTTGGAGGCAAGAGCATGGGCGGAGGAACCGTGCGCCCGCCGGAATTTTTTCAGTATCGCGACCGACTCAAGGCATACATTAAGCGCGGCTGGGCTTGGTACGATACCTCAGCAACACTTTCAACCTGGGTGGTGTTTGACATCGCTGAAGATGGCACCCTGTCAAACATTGAGATATCGCAGAGCTCAGGCAATCGAGAGTTCGATGACTCCGTATATCGTGCTGTTGTTAAAGCAAGCCCTGTTCCTCGGCCGCCCGAAAATGTATATCAATGGTTTGAGAAAGTTCGAATTGAGTTCACCCCGGGGGAATAGTTATGATGAATCGCCTTTGCTCCTACCTATCGATAGTCGTTGTTTGTGTGGTTGTATTTGGCATTGAAACCGCAGCAGCTCAGACGGATATTTTTATTCGCGGATCGGGCCGCCTCTTTCCCATTGCTGTTCCCCAACTTTGCTTGGAGACGGGCGGCACAACTGCCAATAAAGATATTTCCACGGCCATCGGTCGTGATTTAGACCTCTCTGGGTATTTTCAGGTGCTTGATCCGGGCGGGTATATCGAGACCCCCGGCAAATGCAGTCCAAATCAAGAATTCGCGTATTCAGACTGGAGCGTCATTGGGGCCGAGGGCCTCGTGAAGGGGGTGGTGCGATACGATGGCACTACATTGCGGGTGCAATTATATCTTCATGACGTTCCTCGCCAGAAGGTGGTTTTAGGAAAGGAATATGAGGGCGACATTTCACAGGCGTCCCGCATGGCGCACAAATTTGCCAACGAGATAATGAAGTTTTTTACGGGCGAGTACGGCGTGTTTGGAACTCAAATTTCCTTTTCTTCCCGCGTCGGCAGGTTCAAGGAGCTTTTTGTCATGGACATGGATGGCAGCAATATTCGACAGCTCACCAACGATCGCTCGTTGTCTGTTTCGTCGTCTTGGAACTCGCTTGGGACAAAGTTGGTCTACACCTCGTATCGTCGCGGCATTCCTGACTTGTTTTTAGTTGACCTTGCCTCTCGTGCCGTATCTCAAATTACTCGCACCGCTGCCATGGAGGTCGGGCCGAAGTTTACGCGTGACGGATCGGGATTTCTGACGTCCGTTGCCAATGGGAGTCAGACTGATATCGTGCGTATGAGCGGGGCAGGGGCCGTTCTCAAACGCCTGACGCCGGCAGATGGAACCATTAATGTGTCTCCTGATCTTTCGCCTGATGGGAATCAGATTGCCTTTGTGTCAAATCGCTCCGGGGGGCCGCAGATTTACGTGATGTCGGCTGAAGGCGGTGAAGCGCGAAGGATTAGTTTTATGAATTCAAATTACTGTACTTCGCCGGCTTGGTCTCCGAAGGGCAATCGTATCGCCTTGGTCTGTCGCGCCGACGGCGGGTTCCAACTCTATACGGTTAGTCCGGACGGATCCGAACCGCTTCAGTTAACAAGTGGTGGGGATAACGAGGATCCCGACTGGTCGCCTGACGGACGCTATCTGGTTTTTGCAACAACGTTTGGAAGGGGGTATGCGACAAGCCTTGCGCTCATGCGTGATGACGGTAGTAATATGCGCGCCTTAACCAAGGGGAGGGTAGCTGACTCTGAGCCGGATTGGGGGCCGCTTGTTGATTGATGTGCTTGAATTTATGACGATATCGAGTGGATTTGAGCTTGCGTGGGAGGTTAAGGTACTGTATTTATCCGCTTTGAAAGCACTTCGGCCGGTAATTTAGTGCGCAAGTTTTTGCGCTCGGGAGCCGAATATGAGCACCGAAACGTGATCGGTATGGCGCCTTTCTAGGTCTGTATGGGCGCGGACAGGTTTTTTCGGTAGTCAGTTAGGGGTGATTTCGTGAGTCGAACTTTCGATTTTTGTTTTGGAGGGAAAATTGATATGCGAATTGTGAGAATGATAGCTGTTTTGTCGGTTGCTCTTTTGGTAACCGGGTGCGCTTGCCGCAGTAAGAAGGTTGGGCCGGGGGATGAAAATGTGCCGGTTCCGGGCGAGGGAAGCGTTTTGAAGGACGTAAATTTTGCTTTTGATTCATACGCGCTGGATGCGACATCAAAGTCAATATTGACATCCAACGTTATTTGGCTCAAGGCAAATGCAAATGCCAAGGTTCAGATTGAGGGGCATTGTGATGAGCGGGGGACTAATGAGTATAACATGGCTCTTGGTTCCAGACGTGCAAACGCTGCCATGGAGTTTATGCGTTCGTTGGGAATTCCAGCGGATCGCATGAGCACCGTAAGTTACGGAGAGGAGCTGCCGCTTGATCCACGTCACAACGAAGAAGCGTGGGCCAAGAATAGGCGCGATCACTTCAACGTTCAAAAGTAAAGGTCGCGTAGCCGAGTAGGGCGCCGTACCTAGTAAGAGGGGCTTAGGCTTTAAATAGCTTAGGCCCCTTTTTTGTTGGCTTGGCGGTGGTGTATGGTGGATTTGTTGGGTGTGCGGAAGGAGAAACGGAATATGCAAATGGTGGCAGCTATGATTCGACGTGCCGTGGCACTTGGATTTCTCGCCTTAGGGCTTGGCGCCTGTGCCAATATGGATAAAATTAATAAGGACATCTCGCGCCTTGAATCCGGCCTCAATGATGTGCGAGGGTTTCAGGCTGAACAAACGGCAAAAGTCAGCGCTCTTGAATCGCAATTGCGCGAGTTGAGCGGCAAGTTCGAAGAGCTCGAGTATGGGCAACGCGAGCGCGTGGGGACAGCCTTGAATGCGCTCAAGAATGATGTCTCTAATCTGCGTCAGCGAGTGCCTCCACCGCCTATAGTGCCTGCCGAAGCGCTTGAAGAGGACGAGGCTTCGCTCGCGCAATGGCCGGCGGAAATAGCGGCGCCATTTGGCGATGCTCTTCAAATGATCCGGTTGGGCGATTTTCGCCGCGCACTTGCCCCTTTGGATGAGGCCTCAACCCTGTCCTCGGGAACGGAGTGGGGGGCGCTCATCTTATTTTGGACCGCAGTTTCTTTTGACGGGCTCAACGAGAATGATCGGGCCTTGCAGAACTATCACGAAATGGTAACACGCTATCGAAAGCATAGCCGTGTTCCGCTGGCTCTGCTCAGGCAGGCTTCCGTGTTCATTCGAATGGGCGACACCAAAACGGCGCGTCTGACATTGAATAAATTAATTGCTGACTATCCTCGTTCTGCGGAGGCCGCCAAGGCTAAGGAGCGACTTAAGGATCTGTAGGTTCACTGTACACCTATGAGGTTATGTCGCTCGGCATCCCGCACATATGACCCCGCCCTTTCCCTTCGTTTGGCGGCTCCTGTGGTCGCTACGCTAGGTAGCTTGGACGGATTGCATCGCGGACATGTTGAACTGTTTGAAGCCCTACAGCGTCGGCGCGTCGAATTGACGGGGTCCAAGGCGGGAGGCACGTCGGTTGTTATCTCGTTCTATCCCCACCCGGCAGAGGTATTGGGCAAGGCCAAGGTGGTGCCCTTGCTAACAAGCCTAAGGCAAAAAATCGTTCTTCTCGCTGAGAATCACGTCGATGTGTTGTACTTAGTGCACTTTACCAAAGCTACCGCTCGATTAAGTGCGCGTGAATTTATTGAACGCGAATTGATAGAGAGGCTGGATGTTTGTTCGCTGATTGTAGGACCGGATGCTTGTATTGGTAGCGGGAGGGAAGGGACTCCCGAGTTTATGTCTGCCGTAATGAGGGAGAGTGACCGTTCCGTTGAGGTAATTTCCGAGTGCGTGTGGA
>CAZPBV010000280.1:966-4665 GCA_964584675.1 uncultured Bdellovibrionales bacterium | reverse complement strand
CACGCAAACGATACATGAACACTAATAATGCCAATAACAATAAATAATTGCCGGCCCATGAACACCTCCGCGAGGATAAAATCCTATTAGGTTATGGTTCCCCTACATTGCCGTGTATCTCGAAATCTTTGATAATGGTCCCCCAGGGTAGTCGGTATGTTCCCCTTGAGCAGGGGGTCTTAAGGTAAAGTTGCAAGGCATTGATTATGATTCGAACAGTTTTGGTTTCAATTTGTTGCGGGGTGGTACTATTTGTTTGGGGATTTGTCTCTTGGACTGTTCTTCCTTGGCATAATGCAGCGGCTAAGAAGTTTATCAACGAAGAAGTGGTAGGTGAGTTTCTCAAGAAGGAAGCCCACACGAGCGGAATATACTATTTACCCTTCGACGGTAGAGATCATAAGCCGGGGCAAGCTTCCGCTTTTCTTAATATTATTCCCAATGGATTCGATATGGACCTGGGGCGGCTTATGGTCCAGGCCCTGATTGGTCAATTTTTGTGCGCGGTGATGGTGTGCCTGCTCTTGCAGTGCACGCAAGGGCTTACATATAAACGTCGGGTTGGTTTTGTTGCCCTTGTCGGCATAGTAATTGGGTTTGCCAGTCACTTTCCTTATTGGAACTGGTTCGGGTTTCCCAGCGAATATGTAGCTGTCATGGTGGTGGACTTCTTTATTGCATGGCTGCTGGCCGGAATAATAATGGCAGCTTTCATTGGACGGGCACAAACGACATAGTCACCGCGACATTACCGTGGGGACGGAGGTACTCTTTACTGCATGATAAGGTCCGCAATTTCTCCTGCCAGCGCCAATCCCCGGAGTCGGCTCGTATCTATTGTATGCCTTTGAGGACACTCCCGTTGGTCCACTGGTTCCCACTGCAGTGCTTGAGCATCATACAACTCTGGCCGGGCATCAGAAACGTCTCGCCCTTCATCGAAACGAACCTTTAGTCTCCTCAACGTCTCTTCCTTCGGAGACACGCACTCAATCAGGAGCATCCGCGCGCCGGTTCTTTCGGCAATGGCACTCGCGGCCTCCCTATAATTTCTGCTACCAAAAGTCGCATCGAGAATGACAGGATTTCCTCGCAAAAGAAGCCCTTCAGCCTGATGCAACATTTCTCTATAAGTTTTGCGAGTATTCTCATGCGAATAAAGACCCTGGGCATAGTCCGCCTCACGCGAAACATTGGACACGCTTTGAGCGGCAACAATGGTCTTGCGAATAACATCCGAGTTAAGGTGCGGCGCATGAAGAAGCCTTTGGATTATTCGAGCAACGGTCGACTTCCCGGTCCCCATGATGCCACAGACCACATATAAGACCGGAGTGAAAACGCCAAGTGTATAACGCGATGCAAGTGCCAAGTAATCTACTACCTTGCAAACCTCTGACTCCCACTCCGAAGACTTCATTTCCAATTGATCAAGCCGTATCGCGTGCACTTTTGCCCGAACAAGGGCACGGTACGTCTTAAAACCGCTCAAAATATCAAAAAACCCTTTATCAGAATTTTCATGCGCATAAGTTTGCTCAACAATATGAGCCAAATCCACCCGCCATTTGAAATCAAGATTCATTGATAGAAAGCCAATTTCGGAAGCACCGTCATTGACTCGAAGGTCTCGATTGAATTCCACACAATCAAATATCTGAATATCGCTTTGCGCTTGAGAAGAAGGTTCAAAACAAATATGGTCAAGACGCAAGTCTCCATGACCGTCTGCTACTCTTCCTTCTCGGTAGCGCTCCCCCAACATCCCAAGATGAGAACTGAGGAATTCCTCGGTAAAGCGAGCAACGTGCTGAAATGCAACTTTGGTTGTCTCAGGACACCACTTATTCTCTACAATTGGAGTAAGTTCGCTAATATTGTCACGCATCCACTGTGCAACTCCGGTGATGTACGATGACCCCGCAGTTTTCACCACATGTTGTTTATGAAAATCGGCTAATTGAGATGAGAGCTTCCGTAATTTACTCGATAATGAATCGTTGGGGGTGTCCTTCTCCAGCAATGAAGATAAGGTATGCCCTTCATCAATTCGGCGCATTACGACTGCGACTTCGTCGAATGAAAAGGCCGGCGGCTCACCATCAAGGGAACTAGGTCCAGCCCAAATGAACAAATCGCCAACTCTTTTCAGGAAGGCCAGCCCTCTATACATGTTGATGGTCGTACGACGATTAAGCAGCAGCTCTTGTTTCGCCGCTTCAAATCGCATAGCAAGAGTCGAGTAATTTACAAATGCAAAGTGAACTGCTTTCTTGACTTTAAACACATGCCGACGGCCAATAAAGACGACCGACAGATGGGTCTCCTTTACCAACTCTATATCGTCAAATGGGTATCCAATTTCATGGTAGGTGTATGCCACAACGGAGTTTCTCCTTAACTACGCCAGAAGTATATTATTTCTTGGTGAATTCATGGATAACCACTCTGTTCACCTGCGCGAAGCCACTCCATATGAAACCCAGCCGGGTCAGTTTTTCGCCCAGGTGGAAACCCTATTTGAGCATGAGTTACCAAATATCGAATTGACCAACGACTCTTAATGTTATCAATCAGCGCTTTGAGTGCAAAGATCTGCTCCTGTGTGTACTGCTGCTTTCCGTCATTCCTATTGACCAGTTCAATACCCAGGGAAAAATCATTGACCGCATCTCTCCCATCGGGCATGCGCGAGTCTCCAGCATGCCAAGCTGCCATATTTTCGGGAACGAGGCGATATATAGTCCCGGCCCTATCAACTACGTAGTGGGCCGATCGCCTTGATTGACGGTTAAGAAGTGCGTCGAGAGCCTGTTTTCTGGATGCTGTTGCCGTTCCGTGAAGAACAATTGTATCAACAGTTGCATTGCCTTCGCGAGGTTCAAAGTTTGGAGAAGGCAGCTCGACCACGGCTATCTCGGGAACCCGGTCACATCCTCCGGCCAGGATAACGAGACAAAGTGACCAAGCGTGTGCCACGAGAAATGATTTCAGAAATACTTTTGAAATAGGTCCTAAATTCACGTTCCAAGTGTGTCGCATGGACTATTTTACCGAAGGACATTGAAAAAGTCCGAGGTTTCTCCTCAGGAACAACAATATACTGGCCGAAAAAACGGCCAAAACTGATCAACTTTTGACCATTCAAACCGGACATTTTCATTGGCAGCCAGTATATCATACAATTCGAGGGACTGTATGCTGGCAATCCATACTCTTCTGTGGCTTATTAATTTTATCTGCACCATCACAGCCCTGTCGTGGTTCTTTGCCCGTGGAAAGAATTTAAGCCCTCTACTTGCTGCCATTTTGGCAATAGCCGGATGGAGCGAGTTCTTGTTTAGTTCGGGCAAGTCGTTCTTTTTTCTGGTGGTGTTGGGGGTGCTCATCGCCCTCGACTACTTCACCAACCGCACCACTCGCAAGTTGCAGGCAAACTCGTCGAGACAAACAGGGGGAGATTATGGATTCTGCCTCGTATGCGCCCTTGTCATTCTTATTACTCATCTTGGTCGTGCGTTGCAGCTTCACGAACAATTTTATATTCACGCCGGTGATTTGTCGTGGTCGCTGCCACGATCGATGTGTATAGCGGTCCTACTAGGGTTGAGTATCGTCGCGACCCAGCTCACGCGACATGTTATTGCCAGAGGCTCTCGAGAATTTACGATACTTTCCCTAGGCCTTCTCGGACTCCTT
>CAZPBV010000280.1:0-956 GCA_964584675.1 uncultured Bdellovibrionales bacterium | reverse complement strand
TTCCCCTTATCGTTCTCGCGTTAGTGCTCGGGTATGCTCTGGTTCAATCAGGTATCTTCATTGGCAACACTTCCCCACCACCTCGCTGGGAGCAACTGATGCGGCAAGGAGTCTTCGTGGTAGTATCTGTGACTTTCTTTTCTCTAGTCACTTTGGGACTGTCCTGTTACCGCACAATCCAAGCTTCCGGTTTAAGGCCCCCCAGTAAACTCGGCTATCCGGTACACTCATCACTTGTGCTGGCGTTATTAGCGGCAGAAGATTTGCTTTTTTTTCAACATAGCGGAGTCGACCTAGCACGCCTTAAGCGTGTACTAGTTCAAACTGTCGCTTCCGGAACTTTTACCAGGGGAGCAAGTACTATAAGTATGCAGCTCGCCAAAATACTTTTTCTACCCTATGAAAAGACGGCATTTCGAAAGGCGAAGCAGTGCTGCATGGCCGTGATTTTGGAACTTCTATACCCTAAACAGGAAATCCTCGCTTGGTATATGGCGACGGTACCAATGGCTCCGGCGGTAAGAGGGTTTTTTGACGGCTCCATGCACTACTTTGGAAGACCTCCAGCAGAACTTTTGGATCAGCAAGAAACTCGATTAGTGCTAACGATTCCGGACCCGGTACAGTTCAACCCGGCAACACCAACTTCTCGCCAAGTGCCGGATCGGCGCGTAACGAACTTGATTCGTACCATACGCTCCTTCGAAAAATCCCTGGTCCCATCTTTCGCCGCCCTGCCCTTTCTATTAAGTGAGCAGTAAACTCTGCTTGCTTGGAATTCTTCCCCTTTTTCTTTTTAATTCGTCATTTTCAACCATAGTTCTAGACACATAGCATACCATTAAACAGTGTCTTGCAATTTTTCTTGAATAGAATTCGCAAAATATTTCGAGAGATTGGATCCCCATGTAAGAATTCCATGAGATTATGAATAGTCCTCAAAGTTTCCCTACTTG
>CAZPBV010000279.1:0-4719 GCA_964584675.1 uncultured Bdellovibrionales bacterium | reverse complement strand
ATCCGTATGGTTCTCAGCAGAGCGTAGCTCAGATTCTTGGGCCCGAGATTATGGACGAGAACGGCAATATTACCTTGCCGCCGAATCAGGTGATTGAGCTGTTTGAGCTGGGGACGAATAATGTGAACGACCCCGCTTATGATATGCAGGATTTGGTGATTAAGCTTACCTCTAATTGTAATGTGCCTCAGGAGGTGGTGCTGAGAGATTCTATCGGGACTAGTTCGGCTAGTACGGATGGGAATTATAGCTATTCTTCTTGGCAGAGTAATAGCAGTGGAACAAATTATAAAGTTCCAGTTGAATTTACCGCCCCACAAAATTTAACTCTTTCAAGTGCAAGAGTTATTGTCTCCAAAATTACACCGGCGTTGAATTTTAATAATATTAATTATGCCTTGAGAATCTGGTCGAGCACTTCTGCAGCTCTTTTGAATCCTACATCGGGCGATATTGCGAACATAACAATCAATGCTCCATCCGCTGGCCCAACAGTATGGGGCACTACAGGAAATATGCCGCTGGTTGGTTCGGTAACTTCTTACGAACTTCAGTTTGATCTTACGCCCTATGGTATTAGTATTCCCGCAGGCGCAAGTAGGGTCATAGCTTTACATTTTTTGACGGATGGGTGTAGTGCTGGAAGCGCTGGTTGTCTTGGTATTTTAGAGTCGAATGACCTTGGCACTTCTGATTTTGGAATGAGCCCGTCGTTCCCAAATGGGTGGGTTTATATATCCAATGACCCGAATTCCCAATGGGATGGAAAAGGAGCATGGGATTTACGCTCAGTTGCTAACTAATTTAAGCATCTTATTACCAGACTTGTACGGGAAACCAGCAAGTTCCGTCGCCGGGATTGTAGCCGTCCTTGCCCGCTAGTCCTTCCACCACCACCACACAAAGCTTATTCTTCGCCCCAATAGGAATTTTCTTAATAATTGGAATTCCAACCAAGGCGACTAGGACTACCACGAGGCACCATTCAATTAGTGAGGCTCCTCTTTCAGGAGAAGGCTGTCGATTAACTAAGAGAGCATCCTTTCGCATAACCTTTGCCACCCTCGTTCTACTCCCTCGTCGCAAATCCCCTTGGCCACAGCACGTTAAGCACTAAACTCTCGCTTTCCCCAAACTCCTGCACCGAATTCACTGTCACCATCGATACCGGCTCTCGGGCTGCATTCACAGTGCTGGGAACTTGCGCAATGTGAGGGGTGACTTGACGAACATTCTTGAGAAGAGATTTGCCATCCTGAGAAATTTTCTCTTGCACCCAGGCACTGGCTAACACCGTTTCCGCCTTTGCCATGCCGGGCGGAAGAACAGAAATATCAATGCGATCCGCCACAAAACCATACGGCTTGGCTACCACAACACGGGTTCCTTCGTTTCGCTCTCCCATCGGAAATATAGAATTTCTAACTCGATATTCCACACTGAACAGATATTGCCCAGGCGGCAGTTCTACCGAATCATCTCCAAGTTTCAGCAAGACTCCTTGCTGCGACCCCTCAGACTTAATTCGCGCTATCGGAAGATCCAACATGCGGGTAAACCGGCCCGTCTCAGCCCGCCTATCAATGCTCGCTGAAAGAAAACTATACTCTAGAGGACCAATTTGAGGAGAATACGTCCTATCATAGTTTGGAAAATTGAGAATGAGACCGTGCTTGATGTTCTTCTGAGCGGTTTTTACAAGAAATTTCTGGGTTACGTAAACCGCATTCGCTCGCCCCTCAACGAGCGCTTCTACGGAAATGTTGATGAACTTTTCGGGGTTATCCTGACTTTCTAAGACTCCGTGAAAGGATGGAAGCCCTATAAGCACTATCAGTACCACCACGTTAATCACGATAAGCCCCCAGGCGGCTACGGAGAGTTTTCCCCAAATAGAATTCGAGCTAGACTTGTGTCTCCGCTTCTCGCTGTCGCCCCAGTCCCCTCCAATTTTACTTTGGCCGCCCATAAGTTAGTAGTTTCACCACCTTCCTTGCGGACAGCCCATTATATTTACGTGATGGCATTGACCCACAGCGATACATCCAAGACGCTTCCCAAACGAACAGTTTGTAGTCCCCGGAATAGGCAGGGAGAGAGCCACTTTTCTCAAAAGGTCCCTGAGAGTGTCGATCTGACGAACATGCGGGAGCGAGCCATACGGGATACCAAGAGAAAGGATCCCTGTTACGAATGAGTATTCTTTTGATTCCTTGGGGCGGCAGTTGCTGGAATTGAGCGAGGTGGTATCGGAAAGTTGTAAGCGCTTTCCGATCGGCCCAGTAACTATCGGAAATAGTTGATTAAATATAGGCATTTGCTTCCCCGTTCAGAAACCCGTAGTCACTTCTTTCCTCGGCTCTCTCAGAGGGGAACTTGAGAGTTGGGGGCGCTTATGCCCCGAGGACATATCGCACAAGAGTGCCGACACCAAACCCGACACCGCCCTTTTTGATGTGCCCCTTCTCAGACTCGCTATAGGCAGGCCCGGCAATGTCAATGTGCGCCCAAGGAGTTTTTTCCACAAACTCCTTTAAAAATAGGGCTGCCGTAATCGCTCCCCCGTAGCTTCCGCCAGTGTTCTTGATATCGGCGATGGGGCTTTGAATAAGAGCTCGATATTCCGGGGCAAGAGGGAGTCTCCATAGCCTTTCTCCCGCCTCTTCTGACGCCCGTATAAGCTGTTGGCAAAGGCCGTCCTGGTCGGAGAAAATAGCCGCGTACTCGAGCCCTAAAGCAACGCGGCATGCGCCGGTAAGAGTAGCGAGATCAACTATGGCGTTGGGCTTCTCTCGCTCTGCAAGGTGAAGCGCGTCCGCTAGGAGCAACCTTCCTTCGCAGTCGGTATTGAGAATTTCAATGCTTTTGCCGTTCATGGCGCGAACCACATCGCCAGGATGTATGGCGCTTCCACTAATCATATTTTCTGACGCCGGGATATATCCGCGAACTTCTACTCGTGGATTTACCTGCGCCAAACTGGCCATTGCTCCGAGAACGGCAGCGGCACCCGACATGTCGTACTTCATTGTTTCCATGCCGCTGGCGGACTTGATGGAGAGGCCCCCGCTATCGAATGTCACCCCTTTGCCAACAAGCGCTATTGATTTTGATGACGATGATCTCCCTTTGATTTTGAGAGTAATAAGGCAGGGAGGCTCTGAGCTGCCGCGAGCCACTGCCAGCAAAGCTCCCGCACCCATGCGTTGTAGTTGCGGATGCTCTAACACCCGAGTGGATATGCCGTGGGATCGCCCCAGTTCCTGAGCAGTTTTCGCGAGTGATTTTGGCGTGCAGTCGAGAGCCGGTGTGTTAACGAGATCTCGCGCCAAAGTAACACCCTCGGCTACTGCGTTGGCGAACAGCAGGCCCGCCGAAACCTTTAGTCGTGTCGGCCAAAGCTGTAGGGTTACAGGAGAGAAAATTTTATCTCTATTTTTTGATTTATAGCGATCAAATGAGTAGCGATTTAATTTTATTCCTTCGAGAAGAGCAGAAAGATTTTCACGACGATCGAGAGAGAGCGAGTCAGTATAGAGGGTCGTACTTGCGCATCTGTATTCCTGCGCGGTGGACTCTATCAAGGCACCGAGCCGACGAAGTTTTTGAGATTGTTCAAAAGGGGATAACCGACCTTCGTCCCCAAGGCCGAGGATAAGTATGTGATGAGGCTGGCCATCTAGTTGCGACAATACCAGGCGGCTTGACGCTTTGGCGGAATATTTTTGTCGTTTGATTTCCGCAAGCACTGGTTCTTGGAGGGTCGGGGGGAGCATCGCCCAGGGCCTTTTTGACGCCAGTTTCTTTGCGGATATGGGGAGCACCAACAGCTCTGACGTTGGAAAGGATTTTGAACTTATTGACACAATTTTCATGTTCATCGGTAATATTTTCAGTTAGTTATAAGAGCAGCCGTTCGTTCAGTAATCATAGAGATATGTCGACCATACAGAAAGAGGCATTCCAGATCGGGTGGGCGTTAAAAGCAATGCAGCTTCCGGCGCAATGGTGGCCGCACTGTTCTTGCCCGGCATGGAGTGTGAATAGTGAGATCGATCGAACAAGCGCAAGTCAATCCGTTTGTTGGTGGAGAAGGGGAACTTGAGATGATTCTAAAACCGGCCAGTGAGGCTCATGACCTCGTCATCGTGCAACGTGCCGAGCCATTTCCGCCGAAGGCATGGGAGACCTTACAACGTAAAGGATTTAATGCTCGGCTTATTCGGGAGATTGAAGGGGTCCGGGATTTAGTGACCCAATTGGCCGACCCTATTCTCATCGTTGACTGCGGCTTGCAAAACGGCAGTCACGAGTACCTGCGAATGTTTATCGATCGCACGCAGGTGACAGAATTTCCTGTTCTGGTGCTCGGAAAGGATGTTGACGGTCTGGAAAGCGAGCTTAGTCGCTTCTTCGGACTTGTTACCACCCTGCGTCTTCCGTGTCCGCCCAGCGACATCTTGGATGCTATCAGTTTCTTGGCGAGCTCGTATCGCAAGGGCAGTCCTAAAGCCGCCGTTGCCAAGCCGGAACCCGCGGCCGAGCCGGCGCCTCCGCGGCGGCGATTGCGGCGCTCAGCACGCGGCGCATCAGAGCAACCTCCGCCTCCTGCGCCT
Organism: uncultured Bdellovibrionales bacterium; assembly: GCA_964584675.1. Classification (GTDB taxonomy): domain Bacteria; phylum Bdellovibrionota_C; class UBA2361; order UBA2361; family JBGSMV01; genus CAZPBV01. The sequence goes on along the minus strand of CAZPBV010000279.1, from coordinate 103 downwards.
ACCTCAAAACAGTTCGAAGAAGAAAAGGAAGCTCTTGATGACCTCCAGTCCCTTGGGCATCATCTCTATTCCGAATTTGAGGCCGTCCCTACCCTTCTTTTTC
>CAZPBV010000278.1:1699-4734 GCA_964584675.1 uncultured Bdellovibrionales bacterium | reverse complement strand
ACTTGGCGCTGCAGAGGCCGCACGAACCAGGCAAATTCATTGGCGGCGAGTATATAAAGTATATACTCGCCGCCAATCAAAATGCCCGCATTTTTGACTGGCCGCACGTATATTAATGATGGTGATCATCATCGCACGTATGCGGGCCGTGCGCATGCCCATGTTCAATTTCCTCCGGAGAGGCCGCGCGAACATCAACCACTTGAACCTCAAAGAAGAGAGACATTCCCGAAAGAGGATGATTGGCGTCAACCGTGATTTTGTCTCCTTGCACGTCAGTGATGCGCACCAAAATTGAGTTGTCTCCCTCCTGAGAAAATTCAAACACCTCTCCAACGTCAAGCGAGGCTCCTTCGGGAAAATTTTTCTTGTCTACCTCCGTGGTGAGGGTTGGATCATATTCCCCATAACCATCCGCCGGTGCGACGGTAACCGACAGGTTCTCTCCGGGAGATTTCCCAAGGAGCGCGCGCTCGAGGCCCGCCACAATTTGGTGATGGCCATGGAGGTACATGAGAGGTTCTGAGTCCACGGACGAATCTATGACTTCATTATCTTCGTCCTTCAGAGTGTAGTGGATCGAAACGACACAATCGGATTCTATTTTCATGGCTGTCCTGTGAACTCAAAAGCTGTTCATAATTCTCGGTAGTCTTTATCTGTCTTTAAACCATAGGGTATACGGTATATGCAATGGTATTGGAAATATTTCGGGGTCGCCCTGCTACTGACATGAGTCAAAGACGGTGGAAAGGTTCTCTTTGGCTTCTCATCGCTTACTCCTGTGCGGTGAGTCTGAGTCACATTCATCAAGGGACCCTCTCAGTAGACGGCACTCGTTATGCCCATATAGCCCGAGAAATCCTGGAACGGCATGATTGGTTTCGGCTGTGGGATGAATTTATGGGACGCCCCTACGCCAATAAGCCGCCTATCCTCTTTTGGCTAACGGCCATTAGTTTTCAGGCTTTTGGATATAGTACCTTCTCTGCTCGGTTACCCGGAGCGCTTTTTGCCGCTTTGAGCATAGTCCTTATGTGGATGCTTGGACTTCAGCTTGGGGGGCGGCGTGTCGCATGGGCGTCAGCGCTCTTATTTTCCCTCCATGCCATGTTTTTTAGGGCAGTTACCGAGCTGAGCTTTGAGGGGATGCTTGTTTGCGGCGGTATTCTACTGTTGATGTCCTTTTCTCACGCCTTGGGTGAGACGAAACCACATCGGCGCTTTGTGGCGGGCTTTGGCTTGGGGAGTTTCCTCATGCTTGCGGCAAAACCACCTTTTTTTATTCTGGTGACAATATCGTCTGTAATGGTGTTTCTGTGGTCAAAAAAGATTAGGCGCCTTGGCCCTTTTCTCTTGAGCGCCGCACCCGCAATGTTCTTGTTACTTGTATGGTATGGCCTATATAACCGCGATGTTGTTCAGGTTGTCATTGACAATCAGCTGTTCAGACCACTTTATCATCCGCATGGATGGATGGTGAGTGTTATCTCGTGGGGAAGGGATATGCTTTATTACGCGCCTCTTTCCATCATATCTTTGCTCGTCATAGCGCGAGGTCTTCGCTGGTCAGAGGTCTGGCGCCCCCGGACTGTAACCCACGAGCGGCGGCAGCTACTGGTGTTGTGGTCAATGCTGATCGTTCCTATTGTTCTGCTGGTTGAGGCGCGCGGCCCTTACCTCATGATTCCCTTTATCGGACTTGCTATCGTGTCGGCGCAGGTAATTGCGCCAAGAATTCCTGAACACATTCTCGTAAGTGTGATTCCATCTGTTGTTGTCGTGCTGGCTCTAGTTCCGGCTATAGGTAATATGCGTGTGCACCGCACCTCCGCATTGGTGGGATTCTTTCGCTTGTTTCCCCAGTATCTTGATAGCAGTATTTGTGTTTGTGTCGATGGAGAATCCCGCCCGACAAGCCGCGCGACGAAAAAGAGGGCTCAGCTTTTGCTTGATTTAGAATTTGGAAGGACATTGCCGGTGGTAAGTAGTCGGCAATTGCCCTTAAGGGAAATGCAGGCGGGATCTGTTATTGTCGCCGAGCCTTGGTGTGCCCGCCGCCTTGAACAGACAAGTCTGCCCCTTCGGCTTAAAGCGGAAAAGAGAGCTGTTAAAGCCTTTGAGTTGACGTCAAAGCCCGAGGTTGATTCGTCCTATAGTCCTGAACCCGACTTATTGCCGGGACAGGAGGAGAGCGATCACTGAGTGTCCGCCTGTGTCCCTGGTATTGATCCACGACCGGGACCGCATATATACTACAACCGTTTCCGTTGCTTGTTGCGTATATTGAATAGGCAACTTCGTTCTTTCCGTTATTCGAAGGTCCTGATTCTAAGAATATTGCTAACGAGTTTCAAAAACGGCTTGGGGGCGTTGAGGTAGCCTTGCGCTTTCGTCGGTGAAATAGGCCCGGACTTTCAAGGGAAAACGATCGGTGCATGATGTAAAGGAGAGTATTTTCTATGAGTGGGGTTAGTTGTGAAGCAGGTTCGTCAAGGCGCTCGATCGGTAGGGAGGAAGCGTTGACTACTCTTGAGGCTCAAATAGCCGCTCTAAAGCCGAGAGTTCATGGTATCGATGCTTCACGGGGGCAACCACCAGAGGACCTCCATGCGCTTTCCGATTCCAAGCTTCAGCTCATAGGTCCCGCTGATGTGAAACTTAATGTTGGCAGCGCAATAGTAGACCTGCGTAATTATTCCGGGAAACCTCTTGTTGCGGGATTGCCCGAGGCAAGGGATTTTTTTGGGCGAGCGTGCGGAGAAAACGCGGAACGAACCTTTGTGTGGAATAACGCCTCGCTCGAATTGCTCCGGAGCGCCCTCAATCACTTTCGGCTCAATGGTCCTGCCAAGGGGCTGGCATGGGGTCAGATCGCAGGCCAGCCCCTACGTATCTTAGCCAGTGTGCCTGCTTATGATAGGCATGTGCGTTTACTGCAAGCCGAGGGGTATGAGGTGGTTCCTGTACCGTCGCTTAAATCGGGACCGGACCTCTCTGTCATGGAACGAATTGCCTCATCTGATCCCGCGGTG
>CAZPBV010000278.1:0-1689 GCA_964584675.1 uncultured Bdellovibrionales bacterium | reverse complement strand
GCCAAGCCTGATAGACGCTTGTGAAGAGGCAGGTATAGCGCACCGTGCCTGGGCCTTTGGGAGCACCTCTAAGATTACCTATTCGGGAGCCGGCATAGGGTGGTTATGCACAAGCAAATCAGCGTGCGACCATTTCAATGATTACATGTGGGAGGTAAATATTACCCCAAACAAGATTGAGCAACTTCGGGAAGTGCGGTTCCTGTCGCAAGTTGAAGGCGGTCTGGCGGGTCATATGAATCGCTGCGCTGAAATATTGAAGCCGCGCTTTGACGCCATGTATAAGGTGCTCATGGAGCATCAGACTTGGGCGGAGAAAAACATGCCGGGGTCATTTTCTGCTGTGGAGGTTAAGGGCGGCTATTTCATTCCGGTGTGGGTCACTCCCGGGACAGCGTGCCGCATTGTGCAGCTTCTTAAAGAAAAGCTTGGTGTTACCATTACTGACCCGGCGCCATCGTATCCGAAAGGCTATAAGAGCCCGGATAATTTTTTGCGCCTCTGTCCAACCCGCATGAGTGTGGAGCAAGCGGGCTTGGTGGCTCAAGCTATCGTTCTCTGCGCCAAGTATGCGGCCTTAGAAGTGAGCCGTAGGAATTAACCGGATCCCCGAGCGACAGCTAAGAGTCTTCAAGAAGGGAGCTTGCCAAGCTTGTAATGGACCCCGTATTGAGACTAGTGTCGTCGATAGCTTTGACCGGCACCACCCCGTGCAAAGCGTTGGTAATGAAAGCTTCACGCGCGTTGGTCTTTATGTGCTCAAGAGAGACATCTTGCTCGTCAACTCTATCTCTCATTCCCTCAAGAATTAAGCGGCGCGTAATACCAGGGAGAATGTTGGTTGCCGGCGTGACGAGTTTTCCTGCGGCGTTAACCCAAAAAAAATTACTCCACGCTCCCTCCCGCACAACCCCTGCTGCATCACACAGGAGTGCTTCATCCGCCTTATTCTTTAGGGCAAAGTCTTGTGACCTCTGTGACACGAAAGTGTCAAGCAATTTTAGGGTAGGGGAAGGGCGCTCACCAATGCAGGACGCCAGAGTAGCCCCGGATGAATAATAAAGCCGGGGAATAAAGGGCAAGGCGGCGGATTGAAAGCCATCTCTTGAAGCAAGGATCTTAAGTCGCAAATAATCCGCAGGGCTTTGTGAAATGATAGCCTCGGTAATTTTTTGTTGAATAAATTCCGTAGGAAAAGCTTGCATGGAGAGCGCGTTACAGCCGTGACAAAACCTCTCAAGGTGATAGTGAAATCCACGAATCCCAAACGGAGTGGCTACGGCGGCACCGGCTTTACGCGGGGGAACCAGCATAGTCTCAAACACCCCGGGTGAGGCGGCAGTATCTTTTTCATGCTGAGACGATGACACGAGCACCTTGTATCACGCCCGTACGCAAACAAACAGGCGAGTGAGCAGGTTATCTCGAACTAGCGAGCGCTTCTTGAATGCCTCTGGCCTTCAAGAGGGTTTCTTCGTACTCGGAAGATGGGTCTGAGTCATAAACCACCCCGCCGCCGGTCTGAAATGTAAAACGGCTATTTTTAAGCACGCCGGTGCGAATGGCCACGTTCCACTGGCAATCCCTGGCTGAGGCAATAAAGCCTATAGCACCCGTGTATGGTCCGCGCTGCGCCTGTTCAAGTGATGAAATGTGCTTCATGGCAGCAATCTTGGGGGCTCCGGTAAT
>CAZPBV010000277.1:0-4738 GCA_964584675.1 uncultured Bdellovibrionales bacterium | reverse complement strand
GAGCAGTAACACCTAGCCTGGACTTCGGCTGGTGAGAAGTCCGGGCTAGCCAATCGCATCAGGTACTCCTCGTCATGCAAGTAGCCTGCCGCTCCAAGTCGACCATTCTAATGAATTGGTTACCTTGAAGGTTCATTGTCGGGCAAAGATCGCTAGTGGGTGGCAGGTATCCGACCGAGGAGAAGCTAGTGTGCTTTTTTTGCGTAGGAGAAAGGATGCGTCGGGACACGAGAAATTATGAGAAGGAGCGTGATATGGGAGGTACATTGCCTATGCGCCTGAGAGTAGAAGCGGGTTGCCCGTGGTGACCGCCGCAAGAGTGCCTCGAATAGAGCGCGGCACAGTCTTTGCATCGTCCCACGACGTGGTGGCTCCGCGATACGTAGAGGGGCTCAGCGAGGTGGTATTATGCAGTATCGTTCAATTCTGTGGGTAGTTTTCGTATCTCTGGCGCTCATTGCCGCTCCAGACACAGTTTTTGCGGCAAAGAAAAAGAAGGATCCTAAGCCAAAGTCTCCCAAGGGTGGCGTGGTTGTTACCACGGCAGACATGTTTGAAGTCGATTTCAACGGCGAGCGGATTCAGTGTAAAAGGGGAACAGTGAATGAGGCGGGGCGCGTCATAGAGAAAAAGGGCACCCTCTTCTTTGTTCCCGAGGCTAAATTGGCAAAAGATCAAGTAAAAAAGCTTCAGGCAAAAATAAAAAATGCCAGTAATAAAAAGAAGGCAAAGAAGAAGTTTGGTGAAAAGATAGATGAAATAAATGCAAATCGTGATGCCAAAAATGGGGCCTGCGTTGTTTCCACGCAACTTCCTCCGGATACAGTCCCCCTTCCATCCGAATGCGTGGACCTCAGTCGTTATGACGGGCCTTGGGGTGTAGCGCAAGTTCGAAGACTATTTGCTAAGTCAGCCTGGGCGGCAAATACCATGGAGCAGCAAGAAGGAGCTGCGCTAGGATTGGATCACACCGTGGACAACATGCTGTTAAGAGCCAATGGGATGGTTCCGACTGGTGATCTTGGAGTTAAGATGTATGACTGGCTTGACGGCCGTCTGGGTAACCTGACAGGCGCCGATCCTCAGGAGCCGCAAGACCTCAACACAGACGGCATTCGGTACTCTCGACTGGAGAATTATCTTAGCAACCCGAACAAGTTTTACACCTACTTGACTGCGTTGCTAAATGAGCAAATTGCCGCATCCTACCGGGTGCTTGGAGGAAATAGCTATCACTTTTTCTTCGAGTATTGGTCATTACTCGAGAATCTCGCTCTTACAGGAGATCATCGCGCCTTCATCGAGAAGATTGGGCAGGATCCGCTCTACATGTTGGTGTGGCTCAATCTAAGATCAAGTAGCGTGCAACCTGGAAAAGAGCCCAACGAGGACGGAACGCGGGAGTTTATGCAGCTTGCTTCGATGACTGGTCAAGTCAATAAGGGCGATCCCAACGGCGGCCTCAACTATACGAACCGTGATATTGAGGTACTTTCCTATCCAATGGTTTACGGGGGGGATGTCCGTTACGATAATGAAACCAGGCGAGATGAAAAAATCATCATCACCGGCCGCGCCTACCAAGGACCTCCAGTTGAAGTCGGGGTTGAAGGGACAAGCTTCATGCCGCGGCGCTTTATCGCGAACTATAGTGATTATGTAGCCTTAGTTCGCGATCACCCAGGCACAGCTAATGGGGTGGCAAATTTTCTGATTGAAAACTACCTATATCGCAATCCACCGGCAAGTTTTGTAGCAGCGCTTGGAAACATTATTCGTGAGGATGGGCTTAACTTTAAAACTCGCGCCTTGCCAATGTTGCTTAAATCCAAGGCTATGCAATCCAGTTGCGCAAGTAACTCCATTGCGAAGAGTCCGTTGCAATTCTACATTAGCTTCCTACAGACAACAGGGATACCTGTTGATATAGACTTGCTTGATGATGAAATCCGCGGCGCGGGTCAAACGGTCGGTAATCCTACTACGGTATTTGGTTATCAATATGACAGCGGTTTTACCGGCCGACGCCTGCAGGCCCTGGAAAACGGACTCATAGACCTCATGAGGCAGAATTCTTATCTTACAAACCAAGGCTGGTTCTATTCAACATTGTTTCCGCAATTTGGGGCAACAGCAGGGCAGGTTATTGATAGCATTTGCCAAGAGCGGCTGGGAATCGACTATTCAAGAAATCCGACTCTTCGAGATCAGTTATTGCAGTACGCTGATTTTAGGCTACGCAATGACGGCTCATTCGAGAGAAGGGTGTTTGATTCATACTACGAAGTGAAGACCAATTCTCAGGGCAAGACCGAGTTGACCAACCGCACGAACTGGGAGCCAAAGGTGCATGGATTCCTCCAAATTTGTGCTATGACAACTGACTTCCTGGCTAAGTAGATAGAACGAAGGAGAAACATCATGACAAAGAGGTTAAGTCGCAGAGATTTTCTGAAACTCACCGCAGCCTGTGGTTGTGGAGCGGCTCTACAGCCAGGTGGCTTGGGGGGCGTCTATGCCTATGCCCAGGGAGTCGGTAGCGGGCCGCTTGGCTGGGCGCACTTCATATACCTGGGCGGTGGATATGATTCAAAGTACTGGTTCCAGGGGACCGATGGCCAGTTTATCTCGATTCGTCCGACGCTCGCTTTGCCCAATAGCCTATTGAGTGTCGGCGATGCCACCGTTGGTCTTCATCCAAACTTAACTAACCTTGCTGCTATGATGAATAGCGGAGAAGCCGCTCTCTTTCGAAATGTCAATTTGCTCAATACTTTTGATCGTGGACACGACACCAAGACCGCCAAGATTACGGCGGGCTTCGCCTCTGGTGGCGGCGCGATGGGAACAAGTTTTTTAGCTCGAACTGTGAACCAACCTGTTTTTGCTCAGAATGGCTTGGCCCTCATGGGGCTTGGCGGTCCTGACAGTCTGACAGCGGGGACAGACAATGGACAGCAGTTTGGTGACTTGCAGTCTGGTTCAGGGACTGTTTCTGATTCTACCGAAGGTGGAGGACAAAATGATACTGCGCACCGTGCGATTGTATCGAGCGTGAGTCGGCAGACAAGCCCAGACGGTGCGCCGGGTTCAACGCAACAGTTGCTCAAATCGGCTCTCCTTGGCCGTGATATGACTTTTGAAAGTTTGCGTTCAGCCTTGCAAAGTATTCCTGCGGGAACTTACACATCTGTTCAAGGCTTTGGCGGTATTTTTCGAGATCTTGCACGTCTATCAAAGATTCCTGGCGGCTATCCGGTCATGACAGCATCCGGGCGCGGCGGGTTCGACTCGCACAGCGGTCAGGCAGGACTTGCAGCTACTCTAACCGAGTTTAACACCGCAGTGCAGGAGTTTAAGGCTGATGTTGGACCAGCCATCTGGAATAGAACCTTGGTGGTCTTAATATCCGAGTTTGGAAGAACAGCTCGGGAAAATGGCAGCGCAGGAACTGATCATGGACTGGCATTTGATGTACCGATAGTGGGGGGCGGACTTTCAAGCGGAGGCGTTAAGGATAGCGGTTTAAGCGGCCAAGCCTATATTGACCTCAACCAAAACGCTTTTAATCCTACTTGGCATAACTTTCAAAATGTTATGGCGGCGGTGTTACTTGGTTTGACCCCCGGTCTGGATATTCAGGCGGTGTTTCCGGGAATTAATCCTGGCGAGATAGGGGCTTACCAGGCGGCGCTCTTTGCTTAGCAGAGGCAGAGCCCTCGGTCTTCTCATTCACGAAAAGGGTTCGATACTCTAACCCCATTTATCACTTGCGAGTGCCCTAAGTCTTCACTCAAAAGCATTCGGCATCCGCCGACTTGGGCTGCCACGACCACCAGGGCATCCCAAAAAGAAATTCTCGATAATATGCTACAATCGATCGCCCGAAAAATAAGATCTAGATCGATGGAGAGAATGTCAAACTGGCCCATCAACTCCACTACCCGCTTAGCAGCCAGGGGATCGACCTTAAGCTTTTTGGTGGCAATTACATAAAACTCCTGCGCGATTTGAGTGGAGATAACGCCCTTTCCCGCGCGCAACAGCTCTCTAATTATTGACCTGGCTTTCTGGCGGCGGCTTGGGTCAGCACGATCAATCGCATACAAAAAAATGTTAGAGTCGACAAAGGTTCTACTTAGAGTAGGCATCTGCTCTGCTCCAGCCACGGCCGCCACTAGTGCCAGAAGCATTATCAAGAGCATCTAAAAAGTCGTCTGCTCCCTGAGCCCCGCTTTTCCCCACCACCTTGTCCTCAATAAATTCTCGAAATAATTTATTGAGGGAGGTACCTTGATTCTTAGCATAACGCCTGCCGGCCTTAAGCAGGTCTTCATCGAGTGAAATAGTTACATTCTTGGATACCATACTCTAATAAATTACACATATACACAGCCTGTGTCAATGTGTAAATCCGGTATGGGGCGGAGCGTTTTTGGAATAGCTTTGATCATCAAAGACGCCTTCCGGGCGCGATATGCCGAGATTGAGGACATTAAATCTCGCTGTTGAAAATCAGAATCGCCTGCTAGGCTTGCCCGAATGAAGCTCCCTCGTATTTCTTCACGTGTTGCCTCCACTCCTGATTCCCCTATGCGCCGCTTGGCCCCGCACGCCGATTCAGCGAAAAGTCGTGGGGTGCGGGTCTATCACCTTAATATCGGGGATCCTGACATTGAAGCCCCGCCACAATTCTTGGAAGGCGCCCGCAAGTTTGACACCAAACTGATTGGTTATG
>CAZPBV010000276.1:0-4745 GCA_964584675.1 uncultured Bdellovibrionales bacterium | reverse complement strand
TTCTAAGTCCTTCCGGATCTCGCCAACGCGCGCCCCACAATTTGATAGCACCTCGATGATTTGCTCGTCGAATAACAAAGCATAGAGCACATGTTCAATACAAAAGAAAACATGGCGTCTCTGGACAGCCTCGCGAAATGCCGCTTCAAAGGTAAATCCCAGCTCCGTGCTAAACATCATGCCTCCTCCATTGAACAGCGCAGCGGATGGCCGGCCGTTCGAGCACGTTGATGTACTTGCACCACTTTGGCCTCGGCAATTTGTTTGGCATAGACGCCACAAATGCCCTTTCCCCGATGGTGAACTTGCAGCATAATTTGTGTTGCCTCGGCAGGACTCTTCATGAAGATCGATTCCAAAACAGAAACTACAAAATCCATGGTTGTATAGTCATCGTTAAGAAGTATAACTCGATACATCTTAGGATGCTTTACCCGATGCTTTTCCTTCGGAATGGTTACAACATCGGACTCTATTTTCTCTTTGGTCATCAGGGATAAGATCTCGAAATTACTATAGACTAATTTATATCAGCACACTCTTAAGTATTATAATCATAGTAAAAAGAATTTACATCGAAAACTATAATGGTTATCGAGGCCTTTCCTGACGTACATCTGGCAGACCCTAGCGGATTTTTGGCTCTCGGCGGCGATTTGGAAGTTGAGTCTCTGCTTCTATCCTATAAGAGTGGCATCTTTCCGTGGCCCCTTTCTGATGGATCTTTGGCCTGGTTCGCTCCTCCAAGACGCGCAATTTTGAAGTTGGTTGATTTCCACATCGGACGAAGCTTGAAGAAGGAAATAAGGAGATCGACTCTGACTGTTACTTTTAATCAGGATTTTAGACATGTGGTTTCTTCGTGCCGAAGTTCTTCTAACCGCTCAGGGCAGGCAGGAACCTGGATTACGCCGGCTATCGAGAGAGCATACTGTCGGCTGCATGAGGCTGGTTATGCCTTCAGCGTCGAAGCATGGCGCGACACTCGAATGGTAGGGGGACTCTATGGGGTTTCTATCGGCAGGTTCGTGGCCGGTGAGTCCATGTTCTATCTAGAAGAAAATGCCTCCAAAATCGCTTTTTACCGGCTCATAGAGCGCCTCCGCGCACATGAGGTGGAGTGGTTAGACTGTCAGGTTATGACTCCTCTCTTTAGGATTTTCGGCGCAAAAGAAGTTCTTCGCGATGACTTTATGAACTTGCTTCACTCTGCCGTACAGGCACAACACGTCTCCCTTTTATAGTCTATCGCCGCTTTCGTATCACCATACGCGCTGGAGTAGATGGTCGTGGCGGGCCGACGGGCTCCTCAGGAACTTCCTTTTTCTCCCCCTCTTCAGCCAACTTCTTGCGGACTCGCTCACTGGCCCCTTCGTAGTGCGACCCATGATCGATAGGTAAAGTCACCGGAGACGGAACCTTTTCAAATACCTCCATCAGGAGCTCTTGATAGTCCTCAATATTGATCGCTGCCAATTCCTGAAGGTTTCGACAAAGCTCCGCAAACTGACTCTTCATCCCCGTCCACTTGCCGCTGCGTTGCTCTTGAGCCGCGAGATCGAGTGTAGTTGTGATCTCTCTCAACATGACATCAAGAGCCGCATGGCAACGGCTCTCCATTTTCTTTTGCTTTATTCGGCCAGCTATCTCAAAAATTTCTTGTATAGCCTCTACTGAATAAGGCTCACTCAAAAATCCATCAATCCCTGCCGCATAACTTCGGGCCAAAGCTCCTGTATTGCTTTGGTTGCCCCGCACCAGCAAGATTAGCGCACATCCTTGCCCTTGCCGGGTCGCCTTACAGGCGTGAACAAATTGCTGCACATCCTTGTCGTCGAAACTTGGCTTGAGTAATATGACATCACAATTACCATCCCCCTCAAGCGCTGACATCGCGGACGCGAGAGAATTTGCCATCGTCACATGATTAAATTGTGGCAAGGCGGAAGTCGCCTGTCTAAGGCGCATCCGGCTATTCAGATCCGAATCAACAATAAGAGCGTCAAAGGAAATTCTCATAACGCTCTCGATTCTCATGGCAGGCCAAAACGTACACCATGAAGAGTTATCGGAGCGACAAGGAAGCTTCTTAAGAACTTTAGCCTGCTCTCATACAAAATAGCGCAGGAAAACAATAACCTAATTTAGCGGGACATCAGGATCAAACCCGTTGAGACAAACTCGTACAAGTGGATCATTTGTTGCTGATGGAAGATCTTGCACTTTGATAGTCATCCGCGTAGCTCCAGCCATAATTGGGCTTGTTCCAGCCTCTCCAAAGCAACACACATATTGACCATTAGCACGAAAAGTTTCTTGACACTTAAAGGCGCTACATTTCGTGAGCCCTTCATCGGCCTCTTCTTGAGAACAACCGTTGTAGCCGACCGCAGGCCAACGATCGCGATTTTGACTGTCTCTCAGTACCACACTAAAGGAAGCCGCGTAAGGACCGGAAAGAATCGCTGCAGCTCTTCCCCCACACCGTTTGAGCGCCGGCTTATATTTAATGGTCTTTGGTGTCTGATCGGAACAAACACAGGGCTTAAATATGCTACCCGGAAACTCTTTGCACATAGCCTCTGGAACCACATCGCGCGGACGAGCTTTTCTGGTTTTCGCATCAGCATCGCCGCCGAAAAGTGTCCCCGCAACCATGCCAATCACCAAAAAAATAAAAAAGAAATTGTTTTTGCCCTTCATAACTTCCTCAAACGAATTTCATTTAAAAGAATATGGTGCAACCGCCATAGCTCTGTCAACCAAGTCACGATTGCCGCTGCTAATTTGAAGGAACAAGCAAAACTGACGCCCCGCACGAATCAATAATATGGCTCGCGGTATTACGAATCGAAGCACCGCCCCCAACGGCAGCTCCTAGCACAACTAGTTGATATTCCTTCGACTGAATCTCACGATCCAGTGCCTCACGAAAATTTCCCGATGCTCGTATTCGTTGACTGGGCACCTCATAGGCATCAAATACTGCACACGCATCCTCCAAGTGCTTCTCGGCCCTGACAATATCTTTGGGTGTTGCACCAGGTGGAACAACATGGAAAATGGTCGTCTCAGAACGAGTATGTCGAGCCACTCGCGCCCCAAAAATAACGTCATTCTTGCCCGGCTCTCCTCCCGCCGTACATATAAGGATCTTTTGGAATGGAACAGTTGTTGTTCCAGTTAACAAGACCGGCAGTCCGGGACCAAAAAGAATTCGCTGTGTTAACCCCGGTAACAACTCGCGCTCAGTCTCGGATATACTTTGCCCAGGAAGTACCACCAAATCATAAAACTCTTCCTGCAGCTCACGCGTGAGCTCCCTCATAAGAGCTCCGCTACGGGGCTTTACCATGACATGAGGACCAACAGGCAACTGGTACTCAGCGCATAGTTCCTCCAATCGTCGAACCATATGCCCCGCTTTGTCATCGCCATGAGTAACATCAAAGATAACTAGAGACCCGAGCGATACTCTCAAGAGTTCTCTAGCCACTCGAAGCGCCTGGTTGTCACCGTCATAAGCGCCAGGCCAAATAATTACTTTCAGCCCCGACGGAGTCAGAACATGAAAATCTTCCACCCCGAACCATAGTTCTCGGTGACCACTCCACAGCCGGGTGCTCCCACGCTCTGAGCTAGGCCTAGCCACTTCAATGGTGACAAAGCGTTCACCATATTGAAGCGCCGGTTTGAGCGGTCGCGCTCCCTGCAATGACCACATTTCGACACGCAGCCGCTCAGTCTCACCAGCAAATATAGACTCCTTCACCTTACCTGCCCCCAACGACTGCACCGGCCCAGACGATGGGAACTCCCGCTCCGACACTTGAACCGCCTCCGGGCGAAAGAGAATACGAATCGGGGCTCCCTCATCATGATGGGGAAGCTCGGACGGACAACGCAAGCGAATATCACCAAGCCGAATTTCTCCCTGGAGGAAGCGGCCCACCAAGACATTGCCGTTTCCCAAGAACGTTGCGCTAAACTCCTGTGTGGGGCGATGATACAACCTTTGGGCATCGCCAATTTCCACCAAGCGTCCACGCTCTAAGATACCCACCCGATCTCCAAGTTCAAAAGCTTCCTCTTGATCATGGGTGACCAAAATAGCTGTTACGCCAAGTTCTCGCTGAGTCTCTTTGAGGGTTCTCCGTAATTGAGAGCGTATCTTGAGGTCAAGCGCTCCAAAGGGCTCATCCAACAGCAACACTGAGGGCTGGTAAGCCAAGGCCCTCGCTAATGCCACCCGTTGACGCTGGCCTCCGGACAGTTGATGGGGATAGCGCTCTGCAAGTCCGCTTAATCCCACCATATCAAGAAGCTGATCGCGTCTCGTTCGCCTTTCCACAACCGCTACTTTTCGAATTTTGAGGCCGAATTCAACATTCTGCGCGACCGTCATGTGTTTAAATACAGCATAGTTCTGAAAAACAAATCCTGTATCTCGTGATTGCGGTGGCAAATAGGTGACATCCTTGCCGTGAAGTTCAATACGCCCCGCGTCCGGAAATGCCAACCCGGCTATCATTCGCAACAAGGTACTCTTGCCACTGCCGCTGCTTCCGAGAAGTACCAAGAGTTCTCGGTCCTCGACAGTCAATGAAACGTGGCTTACGACCACTTGGTTACCAAATGCTTTGGTAACATCCGTTAAAACTATGGTCATCCCCCATTACCTGAAAGTCGCTTGTCTTCCCGCGTCTCAAGCCATGACTTCAAAACCAAAGTAATAAGAGACAACA
>CAZPBV010000275.1:0-4761 GCA_964584675.1 uncultured Bdellovibrionales bacterium | reverse complement strand
ATGATGAACTACTTATCATTGAAATAAGCATCGTACATGAACCCTGTATATTGGATTTTGGGGGTACGTATCTTGATGAACCGCCAGAGCATCTCGTTCGTGATGAAATTTGGAGATCCGACAAGGCAGAAGAGTTCGGAGAGAATTGGCCCGAACCTCAGGAAGTAATCAAGGAAATCGAATTTCTCGGGGATATTTGGCTAGCTGATGTGAACACCGGGAACATTAAATTTCAGCCAAAGTGACGGTTAGCGTGAGCGGCGCGTACCCGCGTCCGCTCAACGCAATTATTATACGCTCAAATGTTAAATAAGCCAATTAGCCAAAACATCTAACATATTGATTATAAAAGGGTAATGAACTATACATGTTAATTACCACCTCCCGTCATGGAAAATATGCAGCCATATTCAAATATTAAATTAGTTAGTCCCGCGTTCGACTCTAGCCTAACGGACGTGATAATGGAGCTTCAGTATCTTCGACGATTGCAACTGGGAGGAACAACTCCGCCTCCAATATTCTTTCAGCTCAAGCAGTTCTTCCACTTGCTGGAAAGTCTTGAATCTGCCCGCATTGAAGGTAATCGAACTACAATTGCTGAAGCAATCGAGGCACAAATTGAGGAACGTAAAGATAAAAACGACGAGTGGCAGGAAATCCTTAACATGGAGGAAGCGATGCGATTCATTGAAGAGTCGATTGCTGTAGGTTCACAGATCTCAAGGGGTTTTATTCTTGAGTTGCATAAGCGCGTAGTAACCGGCCTAAGCTTGAAGCGAGAAGGAGACTCTACGCCAGGTCAATTTCGAAAGGGTAATGTCAAAATTAAGGGGGCTCTACACTCCCCACCTGACGGAGCTACCCTGCAAGATCATATCTATGAGTTGCTCAATTTTATCAACGCACCTCAAGATCCAAAGCAAGATTTGCTTCGCGTAGCGTTGGCACACCACCGCTTTGCGTGGGTGCATCCTTTTAATAACGGAAATGGTCGGGTAGTACGATTGTTGACCTATGCAATGTTAGTGTCACGAGGGTTCGATGTTCGCACGGGCAGGCTTCTCAACCCTAGTGCTGTCTTTTGCAAGGATCGAAACCTTTATTATGAAATGCTCGCCAAGGCGGATTCCGGGAACGACGCTCAACTTCTATCTTGGTGTGAATATGTGTTAACGGGATTACTCGCCGAACTAAAGAAGATTGACAAGCTTTTGGATTATCATTTTTTAGCCTCGAAGATTCTTAGGCCTGCTGTGGCATTTTCTTTAGAGCGAAAGGTAATTACCGATCTCGAGGCAAAAATATTGGAGATTGCTGTTACCAAAGTCATCTTTCAAGCCTCCGACATTCAGACGTTAACACAGGGTAAACTGGCGGCAGAACGTTCTCGAATATTGAATCGTATGAAGAATAATCGCCTAATTGAACCAATTTCAGAAAAAGCTCGTAAATATGTCATTAGATTCTCACGAAGTCAGCTTTCACGAGGATTGATACATGCTCTTGCGCGTGAAGGGTTCATTAGTTTGGAGTAGAGCGTATAACGGCGAGGATAAACCGCAAATTTTCCGTAGGCAAATTTGTCGGTTTGATCCAGTTGTTATCCATTTAATCTTCTAATCATCCCGGTAGAATACTGCTCAAACCCACTGCGTTCGTAAAGAGTTTGGGCGTTACGAGTATGCACAAAGAGGCGGCCACATTCACGCTGGGCTGCGATTCGAACGAGTTCCGAAATTAACGTGCTTGCATGACCGCGACCCTGAGCGTCAGGAAGAGTTGCCATGTCATGAATTAGCAGTTCACGCCCGAGCACAGCGTGAGGAGAAATAGTGTAACTAGCGATTGAAACTATCCGGTCGCCACTTCGAACCCCAAGAAGACAATAACCGTCACTCAGGAGTTGTACGCGACGCTCGACAAACTGTTCAGCGTACAAGGTTGGGCGCAGGACTCGGCGGCTTCTCGCCACTCTGAATCAGAGGTCAGGGTGACAACATGCGCTGATGTTTGTTGGGGAGCCGAATCTCGCGCCGGTTCAAGCATAACTTCTCTGAATGGATAACGGCTACCCTGAGCCGTTTCGGCCCAGTTCACCACTCGACCCGCCGCCACCGCTAGCGGGCCGAAATCGGCTCGAGGGAATTGTTATACCGTCTTCACCATACCCTAAATCGCTCACCTCGGGTCTCACGCTGAACAACTCGGCATCTGAGGTAGTCGATAAGAGCTTCTTCGATCGAGGATTCCTGTATCCTCGGCTTCCCGATTTCGAGCGTAAGGCGATCTTCCTTTACCGCGAAGCACTTTCCGTCAGGCAACCTTAATAGCTCAAGGTGCGGGGTGTCCACTCGCAGAATCTGGTTGGACCACGATCCAAGCTCATTCTCTGGTAAAAATGGCAGTGTTAGGCTCACTGTGCCCTTAGGAAGCACAGCATCTCCGCGAACCTGACCACTTACATCTACCCAGGCGCCTCTCTGTAAAATTTCATTGGCTGCTCCTGGCATATCGCTCGCACGGTCAATAATTCTATCGATCATCGCCAAATCGACCGCCGTTGGCTTATTAATGAGTGCTTGTAACGTCATACTGCCCTTAATTCAATCTACAGAGGTTATGGTCATTCTTAGTGAGTATGTAGCAGGACGGGATAACGGCCCTAAATCAGCGGCGCCGAAGGCGTCTGCTGGATTTGGTTGTTATACAGCCTTTGATAAATCTACTAAACTCTCGACTCTTCCGGGATATCCAATTCTAGCTAAATCCACGGAAGAAACCACAAATTTAAACTCCTTCCGCAAATCTGAGCCGAGAGATTGAGCGATTCCACGGTGAAAACCAAGAGTAATGTGCGGAGCATATAGATCGCGGACAAGTGGATGTCCGTATTGTTTTACATTCTCCGTTTCGGCCGATGACAACGTTAGCGCTTCCTCTGAAGTCGCTTTTGCTTCAGTAGTCCGGTCTAAGAATTGGGCAATCGAGAGAGATCTATCATGGGCATCTCTGAGTCGACCCATGCCTGAGTAATAATCCACATTCCAGAAAACAAAATTCCCTCCGAAGCTTACAATTGATCCAAGCGTAAATTGCTGGCCAAGAAGAATTTTTCGAATGTCTGAAACTACCTCAAGCGCCGTGAGAGCCCCGAGCCCCTGAAGTTTGCCGTGATACAATGTTAAATGGGGAATAGATCCAGGGCCGAGAACATACTCCGACCCGGTCGGAAGAATTTCCTGTGCCAAAACATACGCGCTTTTAACGGTTTCCTGATCTGGCACGATGACGATTCCGAGAGCCCCGGAGAGAGTAGGTTTGGGACTTTCGAGTTTATGAGGTGTCATTTCTGGGTGCAAATCATTATCCTACGATGGCTGTATAACATAGTACTCAAGTGTTCTCGTGAGCATACCTTACCAACTCTCGTGAACTAACTCTACGAGTCTCGTGAGTAACCTACGACAATTTTTGCCCATCGTTTTAAACCTACAGCAATATCTGCTTGTTAGATTAGTTTTAAGGCTTATCGCTAAGGTCCAAGAGTTTACTCACGTGACTCGCCCAATCTCGTGAGTAGCCCGGTTTACTCACGAGACTGGAAGCAACTTTTCCCTCGGGATCGCGATTATAGAGGTATTGACCCTGCCCTCGAAATTAGATCCAGGTTGAATGAGAGTCCTCTAAGATCTTGCCCCCCCCCCTAAAAAATCGACTGATGGCCGTAGTGAATGAGGAACTCCGACTTCGCCATTTAAGCCGCGTTACTGAGAAGCACACTATTGGATGGATCCGGTGATTTGTACTCTTCCATAATAGGCGCCATCCCCGAGAGATGGGCGAGCGAGAGATCGAGGCGTTTCTCACGTACCTTGCAATAGACCTGGAGGTAAGCCCCGCAACCCAAAACCAAGCCCTTAACGCTCTGGTGTTTCTCTTTCGAAATGTGCTTGAGAAAGATCTAGGCACGTTCACCAATATTCGTTGGGCAAAACGAAAGTGTCATATTCCGGTTGTGCTGACCCGCGAAGAAATGCGTGTTGTGCTTTCTCAATTCAGAAAAGGGTCGGTGCAAGAGTCTTCTCGCTCGCTTACTCAAGTGGAAATCTGTGGGATAGCGGAAGTAGTGGGTCGTTAAGGAATTTGGGATGAGCGTCGACCAGGGCGTCATGGAATTCGACACGGTGGCTCAAGACGATACAGGGGCAGTCCATCTGGTTGTTTACCATGACCACCATTGCCAGGCATTAGACCGAAAATCGGGCTATGCGGTGATGACGGTTATCTATCGAAACGAGTTTTCACCGCCAATCAAATTGCTCGTATTTTGTTGATGGTAAGTATAAGCTCCTTGTCATTATGCCGAGCCAGCTTGTTAATATGCTCAGGAGCCAGCGCGCATTATTTGGCTGCGTTCATGCAAAGCAAAAGCTCTTGTTGCTTAAGCGCTTGGAGAAATCCCGATTGCGCGATCCGCAAACCATCAAGAACTATCATGATAGCCTCATGTTCTTGACCGCTTACCCCGATAGCTCTGAGCTTCTTAGACTAGTTGGGAGTGAACTTCATCGAGTGAGTGATCTTTTGGGTCGCCCGGAGACTGCTCATGCCCTTCGGGAGGAACTCGGTTTTTCCGGGATCAGCGGCACCACCCTAAATTTTTGCTTCAGTTTTGAGATATGCAGGTGGCTGTGCTCCGAGTTCCCGGAGCACGTCTCAATTCTATGGTCGCGCGGGAAAGCCGGGCCAAAACTTGAT
>CAZPBV010000274.1:0-4767 GCA_964584675.1 uncultured Bdellovibrionales bacterium | reverse complement strand
CCCAAGAAAACCAAAAAAGCTCCACAGAGCGCAGTCAAGCCAAAGGCGCAGCCGCTATACCAAAAGAGCACATACACGAGACCAAGTATCTCAATCATGTGTCATTGATATACCAGCATGCACAAATCATACAGCGATCGAGCAAACGTCGGCAGCGCTAGATATAAAGTCACTACCAGCGCCGCCAACCGCGCAGCGTAACCAATCACCGGATCGTGAATAAGGGTTGCCGACTGCAAGGCGCCGCTTACCAAACCGACAACAAGTAATGCCACCAACATTGGAAATGCAAGCAGAAAAATAAGCTTTAACGCCTCTACACATGCCTGTTCGATCAAGACATCATTCATACTAAAAGTAGCCTCCCAAGAGCTTGCTTGAGACGAGCGCCCATCCGTCAACCGAAAAAAACAGCAGAAGTTTAAGAGGCAGGGAAATAACTTGGAACGAAAAATCCTTCATCCCAAGCGCCACAATGATGTTTGCAACTAAGAGATCAACCACGACAAATGGAATAATAAAGAGGAGCCCGAGACGAAACGCTTCGTGCAACTGCGAAATCAAAAATGAAGCGATGGCAACGTTTGCCGTCTGACGCTCCGCCATAGCAGACGTGCCGGATACTCCCCTTTCCGAATTTCCAGAGGTCCTGCCGCCGCCCTCTTCGCTTGCGTGAGACAAACCTATTACTCGTTCAAGTCTCTCCCGAACGTGGATATCAGTATTCTTTTCTAAAAAAGGCTTAAATCGCTGTTCCCATTCACCAATATTAATATTCTGATAGCGCAAAAAAATAGCCTGCGCGCCCCCGACATCCGCCAGGTGCGGTTCTATCACTATCAGTGATAAGACAAAGGCAAGCACTGCTGTGGCAAGGCCAAATCCTACTCCGCGCAACCCCAAGCCGAAACGAAGAACGCTGAGACAAGTAGCTATCTTCACGAAGCTGCTGAATCCAAGCACTATGAAAAATCCCACAACGACTGATGGCAAATCCATGCCTGGTATGATAGGAGAAAGATACCCTGTTAACTAGCCTCTATTTCGCTACCACCCCCCCATGCCTGTAGGCAAATTTTCGTTACCTGGAGTCATTGAGCCGTTACTGCTGGATAATCACTTCCGCTTGACTAAGCTATTGATATCGCAAAGCGGCTTTCGAAGGTGCAAAGCTTTGCTTCTCCCACCTTCTCATTATTAATGACGATCTGCACCTCAGGAGAGAGTGGGTGACCGGTATCAATTACCGCTCCAACTTGAGAATATTCTGCAAGGTACTGAGGATCCGCTTTGAGTTTGCATAGCTGAATTGAAATTCGCGTTGTTCCCTCAGGCAGAGAAGCGCTCGCCACTGGGCCAGAAATAACTTCGACTCCAAAATGATCCCCAATTTGACAAAGCCTCCCCGGCAACCATGGTTTACCAAAAAGTCTTAGACTAACCTGATCGCTATACGGCACTTCCAGATCGACAACTGTTCCAGATCGCAAGTAATCAACTAACATCGTCGGAGGAACCGCTAATTGGGCTATTTCAACCAGCACATCTCCTGACTCATCCGATTGCCTGGCAGTGGAACGCATTTGACGGCGCCACAAGCTATCAAGTCGTTCAAGGAGCAAAC
This sequence comes from uncultured Bdellovibrionales bacterium, assembly GCA_964584675.1. Lineage (GTDB taxonomy): Bacteria > Bdellovibrionota_C > UBA2361 > UBA2361 > JBGSMV01 > CAZPBV01. Next base: position 3,143 of record CAZPBV010000274.1, on the reverse strand, counting down.
GGCCGACGACAATCCAAATAACAGCTATCTGCTTATTGATTTCAAAAGCAAGTTTAATAGCGCCGGCCCCCTTCACGCGGACGGGGTCAAGTTCGGTCTCATACTGAACAATAGATGATTCCGGTCCGCTCCAAGACATGGCCAAGCTCGTGAGTAGACGACGCGCGAAATACTCCAACACAATTGCCGCAGCCCCCGGTTCGGCACCCGGACAGACTGCGTCGATTATGGCGCCTCTAGACTCAAAATCAATCAAGAAAGCGCCTGGCTCGTCATCAACGCGATAGGCAAACCCCATCTTCATGCCACTGAGTGGAGCGAGAAGAGGCCTTACTTCTACCAAGCTCATCTCGACCCCGAGCGAATGGGCCAGCGGCAACCAGTGAGCAGCAAACCCTGGGAACCATTTTTCTGGTCGGCAACGCAAAAAACCGCGGGAGTATATGGCCTCTTCCGCCTCGAGGCGCTTAAGCACTGCCCGGGGGTCCCATAAAGTCACCGGAACCTGGCCCGACGCGCTATTCTGATTTGGTAAACCCATACACTATTGCCCCAATTCATCCTCGATCATTTGCCTGCGTTCCTGCGCACGCCGAATGTCCTCAAGGACGGACTGCCGCTCTGTGCGGAATAGATTCAGCTCCTTTCGCTTTACTTTACGGTATGCCTCCACAGCACGAATAGCCCCTGCATTCCCTCCTAGCAGAGCGCCAGCCGCAGCTCCTTGCACCATACCTGACTGTCGAAGTTCGAATTCCAAGCTTGCAATAAGCATATCAAGCTCGCCCAATCGACCTTCCCGACGGCGGAGCTCCGCAGTGACCTCGTCCAGGTACTGCTGACCATCAGACCGATCATTGTGTTCCATGTCCGCCCTGCTCCACCCTCCGCATGAAACCACCAGCCTACCGCCTATCCTCTATCCGCTCTCTTGGTAACGACCCAAGAGCTGTGCGCAGCACCGATCCAAGAAATGGTACACGAAGTTCAAGATCGATAGAGGCAAGTTCAACCGCGGCAAGCTTGAGCCCCGTACCATTCACAGAGTCATTTTCCAAGTAGATTCCTGCTTCACGTCCATCAAGCAGAACAGCAACCGCAACCAAGGCGCGCTGCCGAGACGAAAGTGCGCGAAAACGCTGCCCCTCTACCACTATCCACCTCCACCGGAAGCGCCCCGACGAGAAGAAGCCTCACGTCCCCCGCGAGTCGCTCCCCGCGGCAAAACTAGCTTCTCTGAGAAGTACTCTTGATTCAGAGGACCGCTCGTTGGCGGAGAAACCGAACGAAACAAAAAACCGCCCCAACCAACCGCAAAGCCAATGAAGAATATCAAAACAATTCCTATCGTGATGGTAAGCGCCAGACCGTTATAGTCATCCTCCGGAACTCGCCAGGCGCCTAAAAAGGAAGTGAGGGGTATCCGTTGCACGAGCCCTTGCTTGTTTACTACTCCTATGGCCTCGGCATCTTCAGAAGGCTCGGCGTCATACGTCTTCACATCAATACTCTCACGCTGAATCCCGGGAACAACCCGCTGCACGATGTCACGGATGTCACTTTCGGTAACTGTCTTTCCCGGTCGACGCACGATAATAACCGACGCGCCTGCGGCCTCCGATGAGCCGGCATGCGCCGCTATGGCGGAGCCTGACTGATTTCCAAACTCATGCGCCGTTCGCACTATTACTCGGGCAGAACTAATTGCCGGATTACCCATAACGGCCTGTTCAATTTCTGAGGCCCGAGCTCTATCCAACCGCAGTGCCTCGACCTCTCGCGAGTTTGGAATCAATCCATGTGAAGCAGTCAACTCATCAAACGACTGGCGCGGCTCGGCGGGCAGTCCCTTGTCATAGAGAAGGGCAACCGCCTGCGAATATGCCTCGCGTTTGGTATCGACCCGATATACTCCCCTACCCCCGCTCTCACGAACTACTTCCGCACTAATGCCGTGGTGATGAAGCACCGCTACAATTTCATTTGCTTGATCTTGTGTCAGATCCTGGCGCAAAGGAACCGAGTTGCACCCAACCATACTAAGGCCGAGCAAGGATACCAAAATGAATTGAAGACCGCGTTGTCTCATCTGCCTTTCTGCTCTATCTCCAAAGAACCGCCATTGCGGATCAGTGTCCGCCATCCGAGTAGGGAACCAGCGATACGAGAAATTCCACTTCGCCAAATCTAACCCACTCGCCGTGTCCAATCACTGTCGTTTCAGTGAGGCGTTGAAATGCGTCCGATTTTCTCTTTTTTAGGAAAACCCCTCTATCACTCATGAGATCCTGAACGCGTACCCCGTCACGAAGGCTTACCACGATAAGGGCATGGGGAGTTGAAATGCTATCATGATCAAGAATCAAGTCCTGTTCCTTGAGACTCGTTTGAGTCACAAAAAACTTGCCTTCCCGCAGCTCGCGAGCAACCCCGTCCGCATTACCAAAGCTAACGAGCCAGCCAACAAGCCTGCTGCCGGTGGCATCGCCTTCTGCATGCGGTTCCTCGCCAACGCCCCCAAAAGAACTTGATGGATGGGGACCCCCCCGGTTTGAAGGCTTGTCGCGAAAGGGCTGATCCCCTCGCGGTCGCTCTCGATGTTGGAGTCTTTCATTGCGTTGGTCGCGATCCTGGCGGTGATCCCGCTCCGGTCTCCTGGGCGATTCGCCAGAACGATCTTTTGTCCTTCGCTGTTCATCATGTCGAGGCTCATGCTGTCGCGATTCGGCGGGACGCTGGTCCTGGCGTCCTCGCTCCGGACGCGGAGCCTGCTCACCGTGACGGCCGGGCTCTGACCGCGGCTTTCCAAAGGAGAGCCCCGATGGCCTATTTCCCTTCCGAGAACCGCTCTCAACAATAACTCGAGGGGCCTTTTCTGATGTATCATGGCGAGATATACTATCCCGCTTCTCAACATTCGCCGAAACAGAGGAACGGGCTGGCGGACTCCCCGACGTTGTCAACTCGTGCGGGGAATCAAGCACACTCGCTGGAACACTTGGCGATGGAACTGCTGAAGCGGGGGGCTCCTCAACCGGCTCTATAGACGACTGACCAAGCTCTTCATCCAACATCTCCCAGGGAAATCTTTCATCAGCAGGCTGAGTTTTTTCTTCCTGTTCCTGAATTTGCTCCGCGGAACC
>CAZPBV010000273.1:0-4792 GCA_964584675.1 uncultured Bdellovibrionales bacterium | reverse complement strand
TAATAAGCAAGGTAACATAGACCAATGGATCGGAGAGTTTCTCCGCGAACCCGATCTTAGCAACTCGTCCTACCGAGATGCCGCCCAGGCGCACCGCGGCGCCTTCCGAGAGCCCTCGCACGTTCTTGAATGACGTATAGAATTCCGACTGCGTGGCAAAAATCTGCCGTTCTTTGCCAAGAACCCAAATACTGACAATGAAAAGCAAGCTGCTTATGGCGATAAAAAGTCCCGCAAATAACTCATAGCGCGGCTTCATTACTCTTCCCTCCATCTTCCGGATACAAAGTTCTTGACGTCTTCGCTTTGGTGCTCCACTGCTGAAGCAGGGCCGTCCGCCACCACCTGACCGCCGCTCAGGAGAATCCAGCGGTCGGAAAATCGCCTTGCGCTTTCTATATCGTGAGTGACTACAACAGACGTAATGCCATACGTGTTCTTAAGTTTCACAATCAACTCGTCAATCATGCGTATCGCCGTTGGATCAAGGCCGGTGGTAGGTTCATCAAAGAGCACTACCTCTGGAGAGCTGGCCAGTGCCCGGGCTAGCCCAACTCTCTTTTTTTGCCCCCCCGAAAGTTGGGGAGGGAATTTCTCTCCTATCTCGGGAAGGCCCACAATAGATAATTTTTCCTCGACAGTGCGTGTTATGGTTGCTTCGTCGTGCTCTCCAAATTCGCGCAGCGAATAGGCGATGTTCTCAGATACCGTCAAGGAATCAAACAGGGCCGCGCCCTGAAAAAGCATGCCGATTCTACGCCGTATGGGGCGAATATCGTTTTCTCGAAGGGCCGAGAGGTCTTTCCCCATGACCTGCACGGTGCCCCAGGAAGGTCGCAAGAGCCCGACAATCATCTTGAGAATCAATGTCTTGCCGGTGCCGCTTGGTCCCATGAGCGTGACCACTTCGCCTTTGGATACACGAAAGGAAATGTCGCGATGGACCACCAGACTGTCAAAGCGCATGCCGACATGGTTCAATGCAATGAGTGCGCTATCCATCTTATCCCAATAAAATAAGTAGCTTGGTGAGAAAATAGTCAGAAATAAGGATCGTAATCGACCCGGTGACCACGCTGGAAGTGGTTGTCTGCCCGACGCCCTCGGTGCCGCCCCGAGAATGCAGCCCTTTAAAGCAGGCTATGGTAACAAGAAGCAGCCCAAAAATCTGCCCCTTAATGAGGCCGTCAATAACATCTCTAATTAATATAGTATTCATGAGAGAGCGGTAATACTGGTGGAAGGTAATATTCAATTCAAAAACGGCAACCAAAGCTCCGCCGTAGATGCCGATAAGATCGGCAATGACGACCAAGAGCGGAAGCACCACGGCTGCGGCAACGACGCGCGGGGTGACGAGTTTGCGAATAGGGTTGGCGCCCAGTGCGCGCATCGCATCCACCTGTTCCGTAACCACCATCGAGGCAATTTCAGCCGCGATCCCGGCGCCGACTCGGCCGCATAGCATGAGCGCTGTTAGCACTGGGCCAAGTTCGCGAATCAGCGACAATCCGACAATATTGCCGACATAGTTTTTGGCACCGAAACGTTGTAAGCCGTACGCGGTTTGCAGCGCCAATACCATGCCGGAGAAAACCGCTGTTAAGAGCACGATGGGAATAGATTGCACCCCGATTCGCACCACATGTTTGCACACCTCCGCCACGTTAACGCCTCGAGAGAACAGGTCGCGAAATACCTCCAGCACCAGGAACCCATATTCTCCAAGGTCTTTGAGGTAGTGTTCGATGGGGCTCCACAGCGGATGAAAACGCCGTTGCTCGGTAAATTTCATTTCGGTGCTGGCCATATACCGTTATCTATTTGGAACAGTTTTTTCCACGAGCACTGCAAATCGAGGACCGAATCTTTCAAAAAAAATCTCAGAACGTTCGGAAGATTCATCCGCTTGGGGCGGCGCTTCGCACCAAAATACCACATCATAGGTGCAGCCTTTTGCGAATGAAGAAAATCCTTGCATGAGCAAGGTGGTGTCCCCTAAGCGGCCCTCCATGTTCCATTGCGTCAGTTCCCCTTGGGGAGTATCGTGAGTAATAGAATTTTTTACTAGAAAAGAACTAAATCCTACAAATAATTGCCGTAGGAGAGTAGCGGGGGAGGATTTTTCTGATTTTCCACACTCGCTCAGAGCCGTCATATAGACACGAAAAGACCCTGCCTCTCCGTCGCTGACTAACGTGGTATATACAGTTGGGTCATCGTTCTCATTCTTCGGTAACATAGCCCATTCGGCTTCATTACCTGCGGAAGGAGCGGACGCCACCATGGATGGTCCCGGCGGCGAAGAGCCTGCATCGATGACAACTGAACTCTTCGGCAGTGTTACTGAACGTGCCGAGCTGGATGCGCACCCCCCGAAGTTTAAACAGCACCATGCCGCGAGCACTATAGTTAGTGGAATAGGTACTGTACAGCGAAGCCAAAGGGGTTGATAATACGCAAAACAAAAGGATTGGTCTTTGGTCGAATGGCTCATACGACATGATTCACCTACAGAATGTCGAGAAAGTCTACCCACCGCATCAAATTGCGCTAAAAAATATCGATCTGCGTATCGGTGAAGGCGATTTCGTGTTTTTGGCCGGGGCGAGCGGGGCAGGGAAGTCCACCCTGCTGAGGCTTCTATTCGGGGCAGAGCGAGCCTCAACCGGGGATGTGCTGGTACACGGAAGAAATCTTATTTCAGCGGATCGACACGAAATTTCAGCTCTACGACGGGAGGTAGGCATCATTTTCCAAGATTTTAAGTTGCTGCCGCGGCGAACCGTGGTTGATAACGTTGCTTTTGGGCTCGAGGTACGCGGCGTTGGAAGCGCTGATCGCCGCCGCCTGGCTATGTCGATGCTGGACGCTCTGGGGCTGGCCGAACGCGCTGATTCCTGGCCAAATACGTTGTCGGGTGGGGAACAGCAGCGCGTGGCTATCGCTCGCGCCCTTTTACACCGCCCAGCTCTCATCTTGGCGGACGAGCCGACCGGCAACCTCGACCCCGAGATGAGCCGAGTGGTTTTTGATTTACTTCTGGAAGCTAATGCTGCCGGTATTTGTGTGGTTGTTGCTTCGCATAACCTGGCAATGATTGAAGAGCTCAATCTTCGCACCGTCGTGCTCGATCAGGGAAAAATTATTGGCGATTTCGAGAGGCCCCGGGGCTTGGACTGAAGAGTTGATAATGTTCAGGAAAAGTCTGAACGGCTATGCTTTTTTGATTCGCGTCGAATAATAATGGGAATGGGAGCGGAAATGGCAGTTTTACAGCAAAGGTATCGCCGTCCGGCGCAGTTCGGCCTTGCTGGCATTTGGAATGATGGGCAGGGACTACTGCCGCAAACAGGTTCCCAGAGGTTCTTCTACCATTTGTCTGCGGCCCTACGAGGAATGAGGCGTTCGCCCCTCACAACGGTTCTCACGCTGCTCACCACCGCTATAGTCTTTTCCCTGATAGGTTTCTTTCTTCTGGTGGCGGAAAACCTCGGTATCGCCGTTGAACAGGGATCGCGCACGGTGACGGTCAGCGTCTATCTGGATGATAAGGCTAATTCAGGGGATTTGGACCGCCTGACTCGGGTATTGAAAGGGGTAGCCGATGTCACGTCGGTTCGGTTCATCAGCAAGAATGATGCACTGGAAGAATTTAGGGTTTCTCTGGGTGCAGACCAAAGCCTGCTCGACGGACTCGAAGGACAAAATCCGCTACCGGCCTCCTTTGAAGTGCAGTTTGCATCGGATCCCCAGGTTGGCTACCAGTCCTTGAAACGGGAATTGGCTTCGGATCGAATAGTCTCATCGTTGCAGTTTAACGAGTCTTTGGCGCGCCAGATGTCTGTGCTCTCCGATACTCTTCGCGCACGTGGAAGATACGTCGTCGTGGTCGTGCTCATATTGGCGGCATTTATCATTGGCAATACCCTTACCCTTTCGCTCCATGCGCATCGAGACGAAATCGAAATTATGAAGCTTGTGGGAGCGCATAGAAGCTTTATTCGTGGACCTTATCTAGTCGAGGGAATGGCGCAAGGAGGATTTGGCAGTTTTTTGGGAGTGGTGGTCGTCTACGCTTTGTATAGCGGGATTTTTTCTATGAATCAGAGCAATCCCTTTATTGCTTTGGCGCTCGCTCATCTTCAGTTTTTATCTTTCTTTTCGATGTGCCTCATCATTCTCTGTGGGGTGGCTGTCGGATATGTCGGAAGCCGCATTGCAGTAGGAAGATATGAATCTCGAATATAGAATCGATTTGCGACAGAGTGTTGGGTCGGCTTGTTGGTGGAGCGCGCGTGGTGCATCGGCGGGAGGTCGGCGAAAACTTATGGCCATAGGAGTGAGTCTTGTGGTGTGCCTTGGCGCATGCCGTCTGGAGCCGCTTCGGGCGCAAACACCGCAGCTGGAGGAAATTAACCTGAAAGTGCAGGAACGAACGGTTGAGCTAGAGGCGGTTCGAAATCGCGAGCGCAGCCTTGATGGCGAGATGAAAGAAATTCGCGCATCGATCGCTCGTGTGAAAAAAGATCGCGATGCCATTGAGTCAGAATTACAGGACAATGAACAAAGGCGGCGCGAGGTAACGCTCAGGCTTGAACAATTGACGCAGCGCCAAGCTAAAATTCGAGCGCTGTCCATGGAGCGAGTGCGCGCGCTCTACACGTCTCGTCAGCGCGGAACTTTTGACCGCGTGCTCTTTGCCGGTGATTCGCCGTATTTTGGTAGACAGGTTTTTTTTCTGAAGGCGGTGCATGAAAATGACCAGAAGCTTCACGAAAACTTGAAGGAG